>CAKSOR010000694.1 GCA_934477985.1 uncultured Eubacteriales bacterium | reverse complement strand
ATGGTGAGGACGCTGCTATGCGAAGCGTTTTATGAGCTTCTGAATCCGGACAGGGACACAGCGCCGCTGCCTGATTGGTTCTCTTTGATACTTGAGCGGCTGACGCGTGATTTCGCGACCGAGATCGATATCTCAGCCGTCGCGAGAGAGTGCGGTGTCAGCCGGGAGCACATGTGCCGCTCGTTCCGGAAATACCTAAACGTTACGCCGTCACAGTACATAAACGCGATACGGCTGAAGGAGGCTTCAAGGCTGCTTTCACAGACCGAGCGCTCGGTCACCGAAATCGCGGGCGACGTCGGGTTCAACAACCCGGGATATTTCTTCCGGCTGTTCGGCGATTATTTCAAGGTCTCCCCGCGTGAATACCGTCAGAGAAAGCTGCAAGCGGCTCTCGACGGCGATGAATATGAAAAAGAAAGGATAATGTTTAAATGAGAAAAATGTCACTTTTCCTTGCCGCGCTGCTCACTGTGATGAGCGCTGTTTCCTGCGGCTCTGAGGGAACGCCCGACACGACCACGCTGTCTGGCACTGAGACGACCACCGAAGCGTCAGAGGTTGATTACCTCGAGACGCTCCCCGAGGTGAACTACGATGGCTACGAGTTCCGCATAATCGCGCAGTCCTACGACCAGCGCCCGAATCTCCCGCTCTCGGAGGAGGAGAACGGCGAGGTGCTCAACGACTCGATTATCAGGCGCAACCGCATGACTGAGGAGCGCCTCGGAATCAAGATAATCAACGACCCTTACGACAACCGCGATGAGGTCAAGAAGAAGGTGAACACAACGGTGCTCGCCGACGAGGACGCCTACGACCTCGTGATAACCTCGATCAATTTCGGCATCAACTCGCTGACCGCCGATGGGTGTCTCTACGACCTCGAGGCGATGAAGTACCTTGATCTCTCGAAGGAGTGGTGGTGTCAGTCGATAAACGACGATTTCGGCATCGACGGACATCTCTATTTCACGACCGGACCGATCTCGCCCTTCTTTTACTACATGCCCGCCGCGATCGCCTACAACAAGACGCTGACCGACGAGAACAAGATAGACGGTCTCGAGCAGCTCGTGAAAGACGGAAAGTGGACCTTTGACAAGCTGAAGGAGTTCACGGTCGGGAAGAGCGTCGACCTCAACGGCGACTCGAAGATGGACGAGAATGACAAGTACGCGATCTCCGGAGGAGCAAACGACGGATACATGCTCGCCGGATTCGGCGAAAAGATGGTAATCCGCGACGGCAGCGGCTTTAAGCTCAACATGGCAAGCGAGAGCATGATCACCAAGATCGGCGAGCTTGCGAAGTATTTCGCGGACAAGACAACCTTCTACGACGACCCGCTGACCGCGACATTCCTGACGATGTTCGAGTCTGACCGCGCGATGTTCATATCGACCGCGATGAACAATCTGATTACCGGCTACGACGCCGTTCCCAGCGCCAGGGAGATGCAGTCGGACTACGGAATTCTCCCGCTCCCGAAGTACGACGAG
>CAKSOR010000693.1 GCA_934477985.1 uncultured Eubacteriales bacterium | reverse complement strand
ACTGAAAGCAGGGCAAGAGTCGGTTTGCCGACCGCGTCCTGCTATCACTTTTTTGGAGAAAAAGTATGGAAAAATATTTTGCGGCTGCGAACAGCGCGGGCGGGTTCGTGAGCTGGTTTGACAGCATTTTCGCGCCCGAGGAATTCGACCGCGTCTGCCTGATTAAAGGCGGCAGCGGCACTGGAAAGTCGACGCTCATGAAGCGGATAGCCGCCCGTGCCGTCGAAAAAAGTTTCACGTGCGAGTATTTTTACTGCTCATCCGACCCTGATTCGCTCGATGGAATCATCGTAAAGAGCGAAAACTGCCGCGGAATCGCCGTCGTTGACGCGACCGCGCCGCATACACGCGACCCGAAATTGCCCGGCGCTGTGGAGGAAATTGTAAATCTTGGAGAATTCTGGGATTCTGACAAGCTGCGTTCAAATCGCGATGAGATCGCCGACCTTGTGCGGGAGAAGACGGCGCTTTTCGCGGAAAGCTATGAGTATCTCTTCGCCGCAGGTGAACTCTCTAAAATGCTGCGTTCCGATGCGGCGAGATTCATCAAAGTGTCCAAAATGAATGCGGCGGCAGATCGGCTCGTCGCTCAGCGGATGCACAAAATCTGGCAGGAAAGTGGAAAAAAGAAAAGTTCGCGCGAGGTGTTTGGCGTTGAAGACATTTCGATCCGCGGCGTGAGCGCCATTTCGACGAAGGGAATCGCGCATTTTGACACCTACCGCGAGTGCGATTTTCTCTGCGCGGTTGAAGATCGCATGAACACCGCGGCGTTCATGTTTGACGCGCTGATCGCGTCGGCGAAGCGCGCCGGGCTGAAGATTGTCCGCGCGCCGATGCCGCTCGAGCCAGACCTCACCGAAGCGATCAGATTGCCTGAACTCGGCATGTCGGTCGTTATGAGCGAGGGAATCGAAAGCGATGACGTGAAGCTCCTCAACATGGAGCGTTTCATCGACCGCGGAGCGATTTCGAGCGACGATAAACAGCGAAGACGACTTTTGACAAAATGCGAAAGCGAGCTGATTGACTGTGCTCTCGCGAGACTTGGTGAAGCGCGTCGGCTTCATTCGCAGGTTGAATCAATCTACATCGCCGCGATGGACTTCGACAAACTGAACGAGTTCACAGAAAATTTACTTATGGAACTCATCGACTGAGAAAAGTCAAGTAAAATTGATCGGAAAGCCTGGTTTCAAACAGGCTTTCCGTTTGACATATTCAGGCGACATGAAAAAACGTATTTCTTCAAGGTAAATATTTTGTAAACACTGCACGATTAATCTTGAAAAACGGATGATTTTGTGGTATAATATGCTTATGATTTATTGGGAGCGGTAGTATTGGAAGAAAAGAAAAAAGGAAAGCTCGCGACGTGGTTCGAAAATTTCTGGTATCACTACAAAGCGCAGACGCTGATTGCGGCCGGTCTGATCGTAACAGCGGCAATTTGCACAACGCAGATAATCACAAACGACAAATATGATTACTATATGCTATATGCCGGTCCGCAGATT
>CAKSOR010000692.1 GCA_934477985.1 uncultured Eubacteriales bacterium | reverse complement strand
GTAGTACATGTGTACGGCGGCGTAGGCGTTCAGCAGCTTTCCGCCGTGATACGCGCTGTTCCAGACAACGATCTGCGCCCCGGCATCTTCGAGTGCCTGCCAGTCGCCGCGCCAGCCGATGTCAAAGCAGGTCGAGAGCCCGACTCTTCCGATGCCGGTGTCGGCGACGACAATCGACTCGCCCGGCAGTCCATCGTGCGAGATCGCGCGGAAGGTGATGTGACGCTTGCGGTATTTCGCGAGTATTGAGCCGTCGCGGTCGATCAGGTAGGAGGTGTTGTAGCGCCTGCCGGGATAGGCTTCGGACGGCTCTTCGAGGCAGACTTCTACGTTTGTACATAGTTTCCTTGCCCGAGTCCGGCAGAGCTCGAGCGCGAGCGAATTGTTGCGCTCCCAGTCAGGGTTTGCCGAGTCGCCGCCCGAGATGAGCACCTCCTCGGGAAAGCAGACGAGATCGGGTCGGAGCTTTGAGATTTCGTCAAACTTCCTGCCGAGCGACGCGAGTATCTCGCTCTGAGTCCTGCCGAAGCCGCGGGATGAGAAGCTGATTATGTTTGCTTTTTTCGACATTTTTTCTCCTTATTATTGATTTTTCCTGAAAACTGTGGTATAATACTTATAATATCAGACAGGGGGGTACAGATCAGATGCCAAACAGATTCAGGATAGACGAGCTTACAAAATATTACCACTACAGATTCGCGCCGGACTATGCCTTCGTCGGGCACACGCACATCGAGTGGGAACTCAATATAATCCTGGGCGGCGAGATGCGCATTACGATCGACGACCGGGTCTTCACCGGAAAGCGCGGGGATATGTTCGTCATCCGTCCGTGGATTTTCCACTCGAACCGCGTGGCGGCTGACGGCACGGAGATGATGGTCGTGCACTTCCGTGCGTCGGAGGAATATCCCGACTTCACCGCGCGGACTCTCTCAGACTGCGAACTCGGCGCGGCTGAGCTGGCTGTACAAGAGTTCGACAAGTTTGGCTTCACGGAGGAGCTGCCATACTGCGACGACATGTCGTCCGATCTCGAAAATCCGCGAAAGCTGCTTGAGGTGCTTCTGGCGCTTGACAGCGAGAGCGAGATTATCGGCGAGGCGTCAAGGCGCGCCGGGCTTTATTCCGAGGCGGTCGAGCTGATGCGGGCGTCGCTCTGCGAGAAGCTTACGATAAACGACATTTCGAAGAGTCTGCACGTCAGCCCGACCGTGCTGAAATCCGTGTTCACAAGGATAGCCGGAAAGGGCATCATCGAGTACTTCACCGAGATGAAGATAAGCGAGGCGCGCAGGCTCATCGGCGAGGGCAAGAGCCTTTCGTACGTCAGCGACTACTTAGGGTTCTCGTCGCAGTGCTATTTCTCGACGGTCTACAAGCGCGTCCTCGGCGTCTCGCCGAAGGAGGGCAAAAAGTGAGTTCTCTCCCGGACAAAAGCGTCCGGGAGGTTTTTTTATGGTAAGCCGAACAATTGGAATTTTGATCAGCGTTTCCTTAATTACGGCATTGCCT
>CAKSOR010000691.1 GCA_934477985.1 uncultured Eubacteriales bacterium | reverse complement strand
AGCATATTTCATAATGTATACCATGAGATGAATAGAAGTCTTTGCAGTATGTATTTTTACCTGTTGGATGAAATAGGCCGACTATGTCTGTGCCATGTGTAGCTTGTAATTTCTGCAGTAAAACAAGCTCGAAATCCCGATCGAAAACACGGCATGACAGGATAAAGCTCACAATACGATTTTCGCATAACACAGCCATTGCAACCAACCCCATGTCCCCAAAACGATCTGCAGCGGATAAGCTGAATACAGAATACGCTTTGTTATCAAGCATGCGGGTAATTTCATCGACTGTATATCTACTTCCTGTTAGATTGAAACGATTGGCCCGTTGTGAGAGCTCTGCAAGACGCGGAATATCCTCTGGTACAGCTTTTCTGCATGTTACCGTTGTCTCTAGCAGACGATTGTACTCTTCAGAAGAATGTGTTGTCTGATGGATCCGTTCTCTTGCTTTTTGACGACGGAATTGTGTAGTACGATCTATCGCATCTGATGCTGGTATGGAAGCGAACATGGAAGAGATAGTATCGGTGAGCTTTTGTATATCATCTGCTTTCAGAAACATCAGAGAAGGATGACGGCTTTTTATATAAGCAAGTTCTGCATCACTGTCATCAATATATACTGCGTTTTCCTCAGAAAAACGGAACGCATCCAGAATACTCGAGATGGTATCGGCTTTGTCAGACACATTGGATTCTATGATTGCAAAATCTTCACTGGAAAGTGCAGACATATCCAACATAGCGGAAATATTATCTGGTTCGTTTTTGGAGCAGATCGCAATTAAAATTCCTTTTTGACGTAATGTATGAAGCAACAGGCAGAGCTTTTGGGTTGTGTCGTCATGATATGCTAAGTCTTCTCCGTTCTCACCAGATATACCACGCCAAAGAACACCGTCACAATCTGTGATAATACATTTGTAAAGCCGAGTTTGAACACCGCAGAAGTACTTTTCCAAAGTCTTGCATATCGATGATACATCTTTGAAATTCTGGGGAAGCAGATCACTGTCGAGGATCTCAATATTGTATTTTTCTTCGATTGCAACAATTGCGCTGACAAATTGCAAAGACTCAAGCCCTAGTTCTTCAAGTGCCCGATCGTCTGCAATATCTTCTACCGGACATGCAAGAAATTCGGATAGGAGTGTTTTGATTTCCGTTTTAGTGTAACCCATAATTGACCTCCTTGGGATGAAGTACTTCAAATCCAATGAATTGCAGTTTCCTGTAAAGGCATTCCCCATCGTCTGCGAGAGGATTTCCATGCTTCATTTCCGCAAACGCCATACACCCTTTTTTACAGGTATCTTTTACAATACAGCGAGTACAGCCAAAATCCATTTGTTCTCGTGTTTCGGCAATAGAAGATATTTTTTGGAATGCGTTGTTGAAAACCTCTATGTCATCTGTCAGTAGATTTCCAAGACGATATTTTTCATCATATAGCATTTGACACGGATAGACGTTTCCGTTGCTTTTTATCAGAACGGATAGTTCTGTCTGTGTGTCGGA
>CAKSOR010000690.1 GCA_934477985.1 uncultured Eubacteriales bacterium | reverse complement strand
GCGGGATTGTGTAAAGGTAGCACAGCGGACTCTGACTCCGTATGTGAGGGTTCGAATCCTTCTCCCGCTGCCAGCGAGTAAAAGCTCAAAATCCTTTGATTTCAAGGGGTTTTGAGCTTTTTTCTTTATCTCGCCAAGCTCTTTTTGCGCGGCTCGTGGTTTCAAATCTTTCAAATCTTTCAATTTTGGTGTGGTGCAAAATGTGGTGCATAACAAATTCGCATTCAGCCAATGAATCGCTCAATCGTCTTTCTTGCCCGTCCGAGCTCCTGCGAAACATACTGTGGCGTACATCCCAGCGCATCCCCAATGACATAGACAGATAATTCCGCGCTTCTCTTTGTTACCATCAACTTGAGCTTTATCAAAAAAGATGATAAATTGTTATATAGTTGGTTAATTTTCGGGGCTGTCGTTGTCCGATATATAATAGTAGAAGGGAGCGGAGAACATGAGTTGGAAAAAGTTTCTGATAGAATTGCTCGAACTCAACACGCTGTACCACGTCTACAAATCCGCCGGCTTATCCGACGGTGCTGCATTTTCCTGTGCGCACGCCGACTATGAAAACGCTCTGGGAAACTCGCCGAGCAAAGGTCGCGTCAACGTGAATGAAGAATTGGCGAAAATCGAAGCGCGGAAACAACGTTTGGAGAAAACAAAGAGTGATATTGCTGAGCGTCGGCGCAAACTCTACGAAAAAAATCCTTGGCTTTTGGAGAAGCACCAGACCGGCAAGGATTAACCTGCCTCTACTTCAAATCCCGCGGCAAGAAGCGCTGACGCAACGATAGCTTCCGCCTCGCTGGAGCCTACGAGGTCCCGCCGCGCCGGTTCCGACAGCCGTCACAAGCCCGGCATCGTCTACGGTATCCAACCCCTGAACCCCGAGAAATCGACTGCTGAGTACGCACCCGTGAATCAGCGGCAAAGCCGTGAGAATGCCGCAGATATTCTTCGACAGAAAATGCGAGAATCGTCACGTCATATATGACATAATGAGAGCGGGACAGATCGTCCCGCTCTGCTGTCATTTATCAAAGAAAAGAGGTATAGCTAATGACACTTGAAGAAATCGAGGCGATGGATCGCGGATGCATCACTCCCACCATTGCCGGGGCGTACTTAGGCATGACCCCCTACAACATTTCCATCCTTGCACGGGATGCGCCGGAAATGCTTCCGTTCCCGACATTCCGCAGCGGCAACCGGACGAAGATACCCCGCCTCGCGTTCATCCGCTGGGCAAAGGGAGAAGCGAACGAAAAGGAGGAAAAGTAAATGCCGATCATTATTGACCGCAGGACCGGGGAGGTCAAAGCTCCGGAGATCACACAGGAGCAGCGCGATACCCTCTGGGGAGAGCTGGTACGGAATTACGTCCGCAAGCACCCGGAGGAGTTTGTAGACCGCGCCATAGAGGACACCGTAGCGCGTGATGCGGTATCTCTTAGAATCGGGATCAATCCGGCAGGAAAATAAAAAGCACCCGCTCTCATGCTTGACATAGCACGGAGCGGGCGATATAATG
>CAKSOR010000689.1 GCA_934477985.1 uncultured Eubacteriales bacterium | reverse complement strand
TCTATATAGTGTTCATAATTGCCGTCTCAATCCCGCTTTCGATATTTGTAATAAATACTGCCAACGATGTGTTTGCCTTCAAAAAAGAGGAAAAAATCGTCGAAGTGACTATTCCGGAATACACCACGATAGAGGATCTTGGCGATATTCTCGGCGAAGCCGGTGTCATCAAGTATCCGTGGGCGTTCAAATTGTGGACGAATATTAAAGAGAAAAGGAACATCGCGGCGGGGAATTACCCCGAATACGTGCCCGGCACCTACGAAATCAACACGAATCAGAATTACGACTACATTCGCGCGACTTTCAAGAAGAGCACAAAGCGTGAAACCGTCACAATCATGATTCCCGAGGGCTACACGGTCGACGAAATCGTCGATTTGCTCGCCGCGAACGGCGTTTCGACGCGCGAGGAACTGATTGACGCGATCAATAATTATCCGTTTGATTACCGTTTTGTGAATGAATTGCAAGTTTCATCGGATCGGTTCTATCGTCTCGAGGGCTATCTTTTCCCGGATACGTATGAATTTTATAAGGATTCGAGTGCCGAGACGGCTATCGATAAGTTTTTACAAAACTTTAACAGAAAGTTTTCGGATGAGTACTATGCCCGCTGTGCTGAAATCGGTTTGACCGTCGATCAGGCGATCACTTTGGCATCTATGATAGAAAAAGAGGCGCGCTATGCATCGGAATTTGGCGATGTTTCATCTGTTTTCCACAACCGACTCAAGTACAGCGCGTCGTTCCCGTACCTCAACTCGGACGCGACAATCGCTTACGCGATGCAGCATGACTCCGGAAAGCGTCCGGAGACGCTGACCGGCGACGATATGGATTACGACACGCCGTACAACACTTATTCGCACCGCGGGCTTCCGCCCGGTCCGATCGCAAACCCAGGTCTGAACGCGATTCGCTACGCGCTTTATCCGAACGATACCAAATATTTCTACTTTGTTTCGAACAGTTCTGGTCATATGCTCTTCGCGGAGACGGCTGCTCAGCATGAAGATAATATAAGAACGGCTCGTTCGCAATAATAAATTTACAATCAAGTAAAGGAAATTTTATGAAATACGGTTTTATCAAGGTCGCGGCTGCCTCGCCGGAAGTCATTGTCGCCGACACGATCGCCAATTCGAAGGCGATCATCTCCACCGCGCGCCGCGCCGATGCACTCGGTGTCAAACTGCTCGTGACTCCCGAACTGGTGGTCACCGGCTACACTTGCGGTGATCTGTTTCTGCAAAAACGGCTGATCGACCGCGCGCGCGATTCGATAGCTGAAATCGCCGCTGAGACCGCCGATCTCGGGTGCGTGCTCGTTGTCGGCGCGCCGCTCAGGTTCGGAACTTCGCTTTACAATTGTTCTGTCGTTATGCTGAATGGGCAGATTCTCGGCGTTGTGCCTAAAAAGAATCTGCCAAATTACGACGAGTTTTACGAGCTTCGCCAATTTTCGCCCGCGCCGGATTCGAAGGAGCTTTTGACGGTCGAACTCTGCGGGCAGTATGTTCCGTTCGGGACTAAAA
>CAKSOR010000688.1 GCA_934477985.1 uncultured Eubacteriales bacterium | reverse complement strand
TAAATCAGCGTTTCCTTTGATCCGCGTCTTGACAAACCGGTGACTTCGTGGTATAATGTATAAAACAATTACTGCAAAAGGAGTGAGCAAATGGAAAAACATATCACGAACGAACTGAACGCGCCGCGCTTCGAAATCGACGGCAGAATAATCCCGCCGATGCTCTTCGGACTCAGCGACTTCCCCGCCGCGGCTTCAAACACCGCCTACGCGCAGAAGAACATAAAGCTCTTCGCGGACGCCGGGATCGACCTCGTCTGCATAGACACCGGTCTCCACCTCGGCTGGCACAAGGCCGAGCCCTTCGACCCCGAGGCGATGATCGCCGAGATCTCGAGCGTGCTCGACGCGAATCCCGACGCGAAGGTGCTGATGCGCCTGCACATGAACCCGCCCTACTGGTGGATGCGCGACAATCCCGATGAGTGCGTCATCTACCGCACGCCCGAGGGCGACCTTCCCGGCGTCGACAACGGCGAGCAGGACCGGCTTATCCGCAACGACTCGAGTCATCACATGCGCGTGAGCCTGGCGTCTGAGAAGTGGCTGTCCGAGGTTTCGGAAAAGCTCGGTCTGCTCTGCGACGCGCTGAACGGCACTCCGGAGGGCAAGGCACTGCTCGCAATCCAGCCCGCGTGCGGTGTCTACGGTGAATGGCATCAGTGGGGAACTGACGTTTCAGCGCCGATGACCGCGCATTTCAGGCGCTTTCTCCACGAGAAGTACGGCAGTGTCGAAAACCTCCGGAAGGCGTGGAACTCGCCGGACGTAACCTTTGAAACCGCTGTCTTCCGCCCGGAGACCTTCCGTCCGGGCGACGACGGCTGGTTCCGCGACCCGGAACTCTCGCGTGACACGATGGACTCGCAGGAGTCGATCCAGAACACGCCGCCCGAGGCGATTCTGCGCTTCTGCAAGGTGATAAAGGAGCGTCTGCCCGGCGTGCTGACCGGCTCGTTCTACGGCTACTATCTCGGCACTGGCGGAAACAACATGACAATCGGCGGACATCTGCGCGTGAACAAGCTCTATGAAGCCAAGGGACTCATCGACTTTCTCTGCGGACCGTTCTGCTACATGGACAACCGTCTGCCCGAAGGAACTCCGATGCAGCGCGGACTTCTCGAGTCCAGCCGACTTCGCGGGATGCTCTGGCTGACCGAGATGGATCAGCATCCGACGAGCGTTCCGAGACTCGGCGGCGACCTCTCAAAGAAGGCTGAGACTATCTCGGTGCTGAGAAGAAACGTCTTGCAGCCGCTGTTCTCGGGTCAGGGATTGTGGTTCTACGACCACCGTGTGATTCCGAAATTTCTCGTGGATCACCCCGAGCTCGCCGGGGCGGCAAGCCTCTACCGCAAGACCGGATGGTGGGAGGACGATTACCTGATAAACGAAATCGCCGGGCTCAAAAAACTCGCCGACAAGCTCTGTTCAAAAAAATACGAGCCGGTCGCCGACACGCTTATCGTCTACGACACCGACTCCTACTTCTGCCGCGCGAAGGTCTTCGACTATGACTATCAGATTCAGTCGTCGGT
>CAKSOR010000687.1 GCA_934477985.1 uncultured Eubacteriales bacterium | reverse complement strand
GCTTCAAGAACCGCAAGGTCGGGCTTTACACCGATTTTGACTCGTTCATAAAGCACGACATGGACGCGGTTCTTTTAAGCAACTACTTCCCGGAGCACGCGAAGTACGCGATTGCCGCGATGCGCGCCGGAAAGCATGTGCTCTGCGAGACGACCAGCAACATAACCTTAGCCGACGGAGTCGCACTCTGCCGCGCCAAGGAGGAGACCGGAATGACTTTCGGTCTGCTCGAGAACTATCCATACTTCAAGTCGAATCAGGAGATGAAGCGTATCGTGGAGGGCGGAACACTCGGCGAGATTGTCTACGCCGAGGGCGAATATGTCCATCCCGTAAGCCGCGTCGAGAAGAACCTTCTCGCGCCCGGAAAATTGCACTGGCGCAACTGGCTTCCGAGAAGCTATTACCTGACGCATTCGCTCGCGCCGCTGATGCACATGACCGACTCGATGCCGACCCGCGTCACCGCGATGGCGTCATTCGCTCCGGACGCTATTAAGGGCACGGCGAGCCACGTCGCGGATCTCGCGTCGATACTGCTTATTCAGACCGACAGAAACGCGGTGTTCAGGGTCACCGGCTGCGCGGGCTTCGCTCAGCACGGAAACTACTACCGCCTCTGCGGCACAAAGGGCACGGTCGAATGCGACCGCTCAAATGAACGCGTCATGATCACCTACAACGGCTGGAATAAGCCGGAGGGCGCGGAGTGCTACGACAGCCACCCGGCGACCTGGTCGGACGAGAAATTGGGCGAGCTCGCCACAGGAGCTGGTCACGGCGGCGGAGATTTCTTCGTGATATATAATTTCATAAGAGCGCTTGAGAACGGCACTGAGCCGTACTGGAACGTCTACCGCGCGACCGCGATGGCGTCCTGCGCGATTCTCGCTCACCGGAGCATTCTGAACGGCAATATCGGCTACGACATTCCTGATTTCAGGCGCGAGGAGGACAAACTGAAATACGAGTCCGACAGGTCGTCGCCCTTCCCGGACGCCGACGGAAACGTCAACTTCGCCGCGTCGTCAAGGCCCTATGCTCCGACCGAGGAGGACTACGCGCGGGCGATTCAGGACTGGAAGGACACCGGGGTCTGGACCGGGTCGGAGAAGCTGTGAGGATCAGCGTATCCCGAGGGCTCGGCTCGCTCTGATGACTGACATGGCTGACGCTTTTGTGTCAGCCATGCCGTTTTTTGTCGTTCACCAAAATGTTACAAAATCGTACAAATGCTGATATTGTATTTGACCTCCTGATATGGTATAATATATGCGGATTAAGGGTGATGCGGAATTTGCGCTACTCTACCCCAGCATAACCATGATCCATCAGTAGACTCATGTTATTTTATCTGAATAGCTTATGCCGATCATATAACTGACGGATTAGTGGGTAAACCACGTGAAGTATGATCGTATATGGCCGACCGTCTGGGCAATCGCAGCGCAGATGGTGGGTTATTTTTTTGTTTTTCAGTCACCGCTGTCTCTGTCGCCGCGATCTGAAAAGTGTTGTTATACTAAGGAGATACCAAATGTC
>CAKSOR010000686.1 GCA_934477985.1 uncultured Eubacteriales bacterium | reverse complement strand
CTCTTCCTGATGCTCCGGAAATGCAGGATCCCTCAGACGCGCAGAATCATGATCCTGCCGCTGATACCGCCGGCACTGGCGATAATCTATATCTTTACTTACTGGAACAGGTACGACTGGTTCATGACACTGTTCGGCGACCTCACGGTGACGCAGACTATACTCTACGCCCTGACCTTCGAGATCTGCATACAGTGCGGGCTCATCGCGTCCAATATGCGATATGATGAGCTGTTCCGCGCGGTTACCGGCTGCTCGGCACAGATCACCGACAATGATTACAATGTCCGGTACGCGGCACTTGACGCGGAACCGTTCAGTCTTGAGACTCTTGTCTCGTCCGAAAAAACACCGATACTTCTCCCGGATCACCGGCTTCTCTACAATATACCAATAAACGGCGGACACGCCATCTGGACTGAGGACGTCTCGGAGCTCATAAAGCGCGGCGCCGAGACGCAGGAGGTCAAGGCGGAACTCGAAGAGCGCAATTCCCTTCTCCGCTACGAGTACACGCGCGACAAAAAGCGAAGGAAAATCGAGGAGGAAAACCGACTCTACGATATGCTCCGAAGCGTCACGCAGCAGCAGATAGACAAGATCGCCGTCAGGGTCGACGAATATCAGGCCTCCGACAAGAACTCGGACGAAGCAAGAAGGACACTCGCGCGGATCGCGGTGCTATGCGGCTTCATCAAGCGAAGGCGGCATCTCGCGCTGCTGAACTACCGCAATTATGACATTCCGGCGGCAGAGATGGAGAACGCGTTCGGCGAGACTATACGGGCACTCGGACTTCTCTCGGTGCGCGGGACATATTTTGTCGACGCCGTGATGCTGAACGGCGGGGCGGCGGCTCTCGCGTACGACTTTTTCGAGGACTGCGTTGAGGAAACCGTTGGAGAGCTCGAGGCGGTAAACGTCCGGCTCGCGCGTCCGCGCGGTCTTCTTCGGATCACGGTCTCGCTCGACACCCGAAGAGATCTCTCGGCGATAAAGCACAAGTACCCTTCGGCGGAAATCGATACAGACGACGGCGAGCAGACGCTGATCCTGCCGCTCGAGTCGGACGGAGGTGAAGAATGAACGCTTTTTATACACTGCCCCCTCTTATGCGCTCGATGTTTGCCGTGACGCTCTTTGCCGCGGTAACAGGAGAGGCGGCACTACTCATATATAAAGCATACTGTTCGGTGCGATTCACGGAGAAGCTGGTCTCCCTCCTTTCGTTCTTCACCCTGTTTTCCGCGCTGATACTGTTCCCGCAGGACGGTGACGCGGATACCGGGCTGTGCGGACTTCCGTGGATTCTGGTCGCTGTTCTGCTGATTCTGGCGGCTGTTCATCTTTCTGTCTCGATACCCATTGAGCGCAGACGGCTTTTTGAGCGCATCACCCCCGACTCCATCCGCGAGGCGACGAATGACCTCACGATGGGGATCTGCTTTGCCGACCCGGCGGGGCGGATAATCCTCTGCAACGAGACGATGCGTGAGCTTTCATATATGATGATAGGTTCCTATCCGCAGATGATCGGCGAGCT
>CAKSOR010000685.1 GCA_934477985.1 uncultured Eubacteriales bacterium | reverse complement strand
GGTTCACATTGCCCACGGCAATGTGAACTCGTAGTGGAGCAATCCGGCATGTGCCCGCACTCGCCCGCGGCGCGCGGCACGTACCGGACGGGAGCTTCGCTCCCGCCTGCGCATCGCGACCGCTGCGCGGTCGCGAAGTCAAAACAGCGCCGGGCAAACGCCCGGCGATGCCATCACTTGTATGTATCCCGATGGAACGCGTACCCGAATAAGCACCCCATCAGCGCCAATACTCCGTACTCGATCACATAGTGCAGATCGCTCTGCGCGTAGTTCAGTACAAGCGTCGGAGCGAATATAAGCGCTACAACTATACAGTAATACCAGACCCAGCCGTTCCGCTTGCCAAACACCAGACCGCCGCCAAGACAACACGCCGGCGTTATCACCTTCAGGGCGAAATCCTCAAACCGAGTCCCCGCGAGCAGCGGCGGAACCGCGTAAAACAACACGATCATCACCGCGAGATAAGGCAGCCACTTCTTGAAAGGCACTTTCTCCAAAAATTCACCCTCTCTCTCGCTTCAACTGCTCCCGGCGAGCCTTCGCGAGCTCAAATTCCCGCTTCTCTTCCGCGGTCTCCGGCTCAATCTGCGCGACCGGCGTCGGTTTCTCGTCCGAGTCAAGCGCTACCATTGTCACATACGCCGAATTGATCAGCTCCCTCGTGCCGTCAAGACGCTCAACATACGACTTCGTGCAGATCTCCATCGACGTCCGTCCCGTGTAGACAACCTTGCTCGTCATCACAAGCGTGTCGTTCGCGTACGCCGGCTTCCTGAACTCAAGCTCACGCACGCTTACCGTAGTCACGTTGCAGCCCGAATGCCGGCGCGCCGCCACCGCTGAGTTGATGTCTATCCACTCCATCAGCTTGCCGCCGAAAAGCCGTGAATAACCGTTCATGTTCCCGAGATTCAGAATGTGTACCGACTCGGTGTAGGATTCGGATGGATGCTTTGTCATTTGAAGTAAATTTCTCCCTTCTCGTCAAGCTCGACAATCGCCAGCGACTCGAGATGTATCCCCATCTCGCAGATCAGCTTTCCGCCCTCCTGGAAGCCCTTCTCGATGCAGATTCCGACTCCGCGGAGCTCCGCGCCCGACTGATCGACAATATCCTTCAGCCCGAAAACCGCCTTGCCCTTCGCTAAAAAGTCATCAATTATCAGAACCCGATCCTCCGCCGTCAGGAACCTCTTCTCAACCCGGATCGTGTACTCCTTCCCCTTCGTGTAGGAGACAACCTTCGCCGTATAGATGTCGCCGTCGAGATTCTTCGACTCCGATTTCTTCGCGAAGACCACCGGCACGCCGAAATATTGCGCCGCGATGCACGCGATGCCGATTCCCGACGCCTCGATCGTCAGTATCTTTGTGATCCCCTCACCGCCGAACAGCCGGTAAAACTCCTTGCCAAGCTCATTTATCAGCGAAATGTCCATCTGGTGGTTTAAGAAGCTGTCGACCTTTACGATGCCGCCCTCTTTGATGACTCCGTCGCGTAGTATGCGATCTTCAAGTAATATCATTGATATTTTCTC
>CAKSOR010000684.1 GCA_934477985.1 uncultured Eubacteriales bacterium | reverse complement strand
CCCGGGGACTCATGCCCCGGGCTATCGCTCTGCTGAAAGCTTCCGGCACCTCCGGCTGGAGCTCTCGCAGAGGCGGCAGATCCCGCTTTGGGGCGCCGCCTACTGCCTTCTCCGGCAGGTAGGAGGTCATGGCATAGTAGAATGTAACGCATAGGGCATAGATATCCGTCCAGGGGCCCTGATTGCCATGGGGTTGGTATTGCTCCGCCGGGGCGAATTTGTCCTTGACCACTACGGTCATGGTCTTATCCGTGGAATAACGGCGAGCATTGCCAAAGTCGATGAGCCGGATGGATCCATCGTGGAGCATAAAAATGTTATCCGGGCTGATGTCCCGGTGGATATAGCCCACGCAATGGAGACTGTACAGGGCCCGCAGCAGTTGGCGGGCAATGCCCTCCATCCGATTCCAGCGAAGGGCACCGTAAGTTTTGAGGTATTTGCGCATATCCATACCGCGCAACAGTTCCATAGTATAGTATGCAGTATTATTCTCCTCAAAGCAAGTACCAATGTGCAAAATTTCCGGTGTTTTTTCCAAGGATTTCAAAAGTGTGCTCTCCTGGATGAACCGGAAGCGGGTATGGTCGGCATCCCGCTGCCCCTTTGGGTCCTTGCCGCAGACACGCATACCGTCAGGTCCCCGGACACAGGCAAAGCTCGGAAAGGACTCCTTCAGGGCGATCTGCTTTCTCTCAATCATGTCCCAGGCGGTATAGGTGATGCCGTAGCCGCCGCAGCCCAGGACCCTTCCAATCAGGTAGCGCCCGGACTGGAGCCGGGAGGCCAAAGGCAGTGCCTCTGCCGGGCGCTGAAGCTCTGCTTTTGCGCCGCACACCGGACAAACACCGTTGCGAACGGTGCCTCTCAGGCATTCGGTACAAATCATCTCTTTCATAATGCTGCCTCCCTCAATTTCTCTATCGTGCCTGCGCTGATAGGCCCTGTCATTGTGAACCAGTGACCGGGAAGTCACCGGCTCACAATGACAACGCTTTTACAGGCCCTCGTGGTTACGGTTTCAGAATGATGCAGGTGAAGTTATCCTGTGTCGGGGAATTCTTCTCCAGGACCTTCTTTTCCAGCACCGCCGCCGCCTGCTCCACATCATCGAAGCGGGACAGGACACCGGCGATTTCCTCTTCGCTGAGGGTATTGAATACGCCATCGCTCATTAGCAGGACCCGGTCGCCGGGAAGAAGTCTGACCGTGTTCAGACTGCCGTCCACATGCTTTATCCGGCCCATGCCCATATAGCTGCAGAGTCTGGTCAGCTGGGCATCCTTGCGCAGGTCCGCGAAGCTCATCTCCCCGTTGATCGCCCGCTCTAAGAGATCGATCTTATAGGTGTGCTCCCGATTGACCTGGATCAGGCTGCCGCCCCGGTACAGGTAGATCCGGCTGTCGCCAACGGCGGTCCACTGCATCCGGTCCTTCTCCATCAGCACGGCCAGCAGGGTACTGCCGCACTTGCCCTGGAGGGAGGTGCCCAGCATCCGATTGACCTCCTGGTTGGCATGTGCCAGCATCTGATACAGCGCGTCGA
>CAKSOR010000683.1 GCA_934477985.1 uncultured Eubacteriales bacterium | reverse complement strand
ATATTCAAAAGAAAGCGGCGGGGATTCCGCCGCTTTTTGTCAGTCGATTATTTCGCCGTCTTCTGTGTTAACAACTTCGACACCATCAGGCAACAAACTCGTCAAGCCAAACCCGAAATTTGGTCTCGGAGCATACTGAGGATGCGCGCCGGAATGTGGAAGATAGTTGGGAATCGAATTATCATCTCCTAACAGTATCGTCAAAGACGGTGATTCAAAATCTTTCATGTGAATACACTCCTTATCAACCGGCAATTCCACGTGAATTGTAAACAAACACGCGGGTTGTACCATAAACAACCGTGCCGTCAAGCGTCACCCAATACGGAGTGACTTCGAATCTTTCGCCGTTCACCGCGCTGCGGAGCGAAAGTGTGTGTGTCATGAGCTTCGCGTTGCGTGCGATGCCTGAACCAAAGAGCACACGAGCGGTGAAAGTGCCATAACTTTCGGAATACTTGCAGGAAATTTCCTCGCCGTTCACGATAAATCCAGCGTCATTGTAATTTGCGCTGTCGAGCGCGGAAATCAGCGTCATCCCGTAAACTCTGAACAGTCCATGCTCGATATATTTCGTGCAGAGATATGAATCGCTTACGTACTTCGCGTAGACTTCGATGTCCGAAGTTATCTTCGTCAGATCCGCGGGCTTGTCGCCGACATACCATCCGGCAAAAAGCTGACCTTCGCAGCCCATCGGGGTGAGAGTTATGCCATTGTTCTTTTTCGCTACCTTCATCTCGTACTCGAGATCGCCGTCATGAACCGTGACAACATACTCAGTTTTTACAGGTATGATTATGAACGGAGGATTATCATCAGGTTTGGGCTCGGGTTCGACAGGTGTGGTAGGGATATCAATCGCTTCGACGTCAGCCGTATAGAAGCTGCTGAGTCTGAGCATCCGATTTGACGGCGCTGTCATAACGGCAATCGGGGCGACAGGATTCTCCACATCTTCTCCGAATTTCTGAACTTCCTCATAAAGACGTCCGGAACCGGCTCCCTGATATTCGCCGGTGCGCCGCAGCGTTCCGGTAACTCTCACGCCGTCCAAAGTGATCCAGTAGGGCTGGAAGCTGACGCGGTTGCCCGCCTTCTTCCAGGCGTCCTTCGGAACCATATTACATGCCAGCAGACCGTTTGGAATCTTATCATTCGGCGGGTAGAAATCAGTCGCCGTGAATATTTCCTCTTCTTTCTGCTTATTGATCATTTTGATCTGAGAATAGACATTCGTGCTTCCGACAGTCGCCGTCGCGGGATCATCAAAGATTACTCCGCCATCCAGCGAGCCTGTAAAGCCATTTGTGCAGGTGAAATCAAAGCCCACCTCGCGATAATTCACGCGATCAAGCGCAGTTACAAAGTAATATCCGACAACATCCCTCAAACCGTCGCTGTTTGTAGCCCATAAGCTCAGTGCCTTCGGTCTGAGATACTTGTCCGAAACCTCTTTCACATAGAAGGTCTGGATATTATTATTGTTAAACTCGTCGAGCGTGTATGAAAGTCCGTTTTCGCCATTTTTGAAGAGGTAAACATTTTCACA
>CAKSOR010000682.1 GCA_934477985.1 uncultured Eubacteriales bacterium | reverse complement strand
TCCCCGAGTCGACCGAAACCCAGCCCGAGTCCGCCGAGCCGGTTGTTGTGAGCTCCTCCGACGGGCGCTTCACCGCGACTATCGCCTCACCCTCATCCGATCTGATCGTCACCGACAACGAGACAAAAGAGTCCATCACCGTCTACAAAGCGAATCTTAATGATATAAGAGACTCCCACGCGCCGAAATCGCCAGAATTCTTCGGCGACAAGCTGTATTACAAGGTCATCGGCTACGAGTGGTTCGAGGGAATCAGCGTATACGACTGCCCGACCGGCAAGAATATTTTCTACCCGACCCAAACCGGCAACTCCCCGATCCTCATCTCCGACGACGTAATCCTGACGGTCGACGATGGGCACGGCAACTGGATATACACGGTCTACAAAGCGACTCTTGACGATCAGATCAACGAGACTCCGATAGCCTCGGTTCAGGGCGACATCAGCTCCTGCTCGTTTGACGGCGGCACACCGACATTCAATATGGTCGACGGCTCGACAAAGGTCGTTGAAATCTCCGACGCCGAACCGACGCTGTCCCGCGACCTCTCGGATATAATGGCTGAGCTCGGCGAAAAATACCCGGACTTCGGAGTCAGAAAGAGTCTTAAGTCAATGACTCTCATCGGCGACTTTCTGACGGTCAGGTGGAAGCTTGAATCCTGTGACATTGCGGCTGAAATCAATATCCAGACATGCGAGCTTATTTCGTCGGAGACTGACACGGGCGGCTCTCAGGATGAGCCAAAATCATCCGAACTCACCTCGCCCGACGGCAGGTTCACGGCGTATCAGAACGACGACTCCGATCTTTACCTTACCGACAATCAGACCGGAGATTCAATACTTGTCGAAAAAGCGAACATTTCGAATGACGCGCAGCTTGCCCGGAAGCCTGTCCCGGCGTGCTTTGCAGGCGGCACGCTGTATTTCGACGTCCTGGGCTATGAAGGCTACCAGGCGCTCGGCGTGTATGACTGCCTGACCGGCGAGAAAGCTCTCTGTACCATCGCGCCGGATCACTATCCGGTCTATGTCGGCGCGGACGCAATTTTCACGTCAAACTACGACTACGGCGAAATGCCGAAGGAATACTTCCGGGTTGAGCTGGGGGACGGCAAAGCGGTCGAGACCAGTATCTCCTCCGGCAAGCTCCCGGACGTTATCCCGGAATGGTATGCCTTCGACCAATCAACTCTGCGCGTCGGACTCTTCCTCGATGATGTTTTGTGGATTTACGACCTGAACGAGACTGTCGCTCCGGTTGAGGTCTCGTCGCTGTCAGCCGAGGAGCGGGAGATCGCCAAA
Organism: uncultured Eubacteriales bacterium; assembly: GCA_934477985.1. Taxonomy (GTDB): domain Bacteria; phylum Bacillota; class Clostridia; order Oscillospirales; family CAG-272; genus Flemingiibacterium. The sequence goes on along the minus strand of CAKSOR010000682.1, from coordinate 246 downwards.
ACAATCACGAGACTTCCTTGTCCCGAAAAGCAGCTGAACTCCCGCTTTGAGGCTCAGAACATCAACGACGACCTCTATGTTCTCGACAAGGAAACAAACGAGTCAAAGCTCATCTACAAAGCCGTTCCGTACCCTCCGGATATTAATGATGTGCGGCTTCCAAGGCTCATTACCTTCATAGGCGACGACATGTGGTTCGACATCGCCGGGATTGAGAGCTCATCAAACGGCTTCGGGATATACAAC
>CAKSOR010000681.1 GCA_934477985.1 uncultured Eubacteriales bacterium | reverse complement strand
AAGGTACCCTGAAGGACAGCTCCAGGAATTCCCTGCCGCGTATGAATGGCATCCGGAAAATGAACTTCACGTCCCCGGCGCCGTCCGGTATTTCGTCCGGAAATTACCAAAGCGAGCCGTCGCGTCCGGCAACCCCGAGCCACCGTCCGTAGTCTCCGGCGTCCGTATATTCGGTCCCGGAGATATTCACGCACAGACACACGACGGCGGCGGCAGCCACGCTGACGAAAAGTATGACGAGAAGTATCACGGCAAGCCATCTGAAAGTGACGTTATTACCGCTCATCGGTCTCCTCCGCCGCGGAGAGCCTCCGCACGACCTCTCCGGCGATAATCAGCCCGGCGACCGACGGAACGAAGGATATCGAGCCCGGAATATTGCGCACGGTCTTCCCTTCAAGCTCGCTCGCGGTCAGCGCCTTCACCGGCAGCTCGTCCGAGAAGAGGACGTCACAGTGATTTATTCCGTTCTCGCGCAGCTTCAGACGCATGACTTTCGCGAGCGGGCAGGTGTGTGTCTTCGAGATATCGCATATTCTGAACTTCGTCGGGTCGAGCTTCGCTCCGGTGCCCATAGACGAGATGATCGGGATGTTCCGTGCCTTCGCTGCTTTGATTATCGCGATCTTCGCGGTAACTGTGTCGATCGCGTCGACGATGAAGTCCGGCTTCGCGCCGTCGATGAGACTGTCGATGTTTCCGGCGTCGGCGAATATCTCAAGCCCTGAGATATCTATCTCAGGGTTAATTTTTTCTGCTCTTTCGCAGGCAACCTCGGTCTTGCTCCTGCCAATAGTCGTTCTGTCGGCTATTATCTGGCGGTTGAGGTTCGTCTCGGCGACTTTGTCGTTGTCGACGACGACTATCCGTCCGACGCCCGCTCTTACAAGCCCCTCGAGGACGAATCCGCCGACGCCTCCCACTCCGAATATCATGACACCGCTGTTCTTCAGGCGCTCCACAGCCGCGTCTCCGATGAGCATTCTCTCGCGGTGCAGCCAATCATATTTCATAGCTCAGGTTCCTTTCATTAAGTCATGAAAATATTATACACCATCGGAAGGCGATTGTCAACCGTCAATTTGCCTGTATATCCGGCGTCATCTCTCCGAAAACGCAGAGATAATGGTCCTCGAGGGTCGGCGCGGCGCTGACGGCGCCCTCTCCGGGGCACTTGTCCGAAATGATTCTCAGGAGCACCTTGCCGCTCCGCTCGTCGCGCGAGATGTTCGTCACGCGGAAAATGTCCTGAAGCCGCTGCACGTCCGCCTCGTCGCACGGCAGGAGCCAGATTTTCCCGTCGATCTTTTTCGTAAGCTCATGCGGCGGCGCGTTCTCGACTATCACGCCCTTTTTGAGCATTATGATGTCCTTCGCGATGAACTCGATGTCGGACACGACGTGGGTCGCTATTATCACAATTTTGTTGAACGCGATCCTCGAGATATAGTTCCGTATGGTTATTCTCTGCTTCGGGTCGAGACCGGCGGTCGGCTCGTCGAGAATCAGAAGCTCGGGGAGCCCCCTCTCGCTGTCTCCGAGCACAGCCTGAGCAAGTGTCAGG
>CAKSOR010000680.1 GCA_934477985.1 uncultured Eubacteriales bacterium | reverse complement strand
AGAGAGGTGATTTGAAAATGCTGCCAAGATATTACCGTACGCTGATGTCGCTGCCAATGCCGTTCAGGCTTATCAACGTGATGGAGACCCCGCCGGGTTACCTGCTCGACTTTCATACGCACGAATATTTTCACGTGAACCTGATCTGCGACGGTTCGCTTACGATAACGACTCCGCTGGGCGTGCTGAATGCCGGGGCGGGGCAGGTTTTCATAATGCCGCCGGGAGTTGTGCACAGGCTTGATAGCGAACAGGGCTACAGGCAGATCGGGATTGATCTTTTTGACGGAGCGGAGGATGACCGTGAGCTTTTCGCGGCGTTCAATGAATCCGTTTCAGGCGCGGCGGTGGTGAAGCTCCCGCTGAGTGCCGGATATGACCGGATGAGGTGTCTGCTTGACGATCCGTCGCGCCGCAGCCGCCAGATTGCGGTTCATATTGCCGAGTCGATCATTCTTGACACGACAGATTCACTTCGCGACCGCGAGACCGAGAGTTTCAACGCTGGTTTCGCGTCGATTGAAGCGCCGTGGAAGCTGACGCTAAGCGAGATTTCGGCAAGGCTGGGTATCTCGCGCTCCTGCCTTGAGCGGATGGCGCAGAAGAGCTTCGGCTGCGGGCTCGGGGAATACTGCCTGCGGCTGAGGTTCTCGGAGGTCTGCCGTCTTCTTCGGACGACCGACATGAAGCTCGATGAGATCGCGTCAGAGCTCGGTTTCTGCGATTCGAGTCATCTTTCGGTGTTTTTCCGGCAGCGCGCGGGCTGTACGCCTAGACAATATAAGTCGCCGGGAGACAAAAAATGAGGAAGCCGTGATGCTTCCTCAGGGTGACTGCCGCTTTTTATTTCATTTCCTCGAGAACTCCGTTCGACATCGTGAATATCCGGTCGGCTAAGTTCGCGATGTTCGGGTCGTGTGTGACCATGACGAGCGTCTGATTGAGGTCGGCTCTCGTCGCGAGCAGAAGGTCAATCAATTCCTTCGCCGAATTCAGGTCGAGATTTCCGGTCGGTTCGTCGGCGAAGAGAATGTCGGGCTTGTTGATCAGCGCTCTGGCAACCGCGACTCGCTGCTGCTGTCCGCCCGATAGTTCGCTCGGCAGATGGTGCAGACGGTCGGAGATCCCGAGCATCTCGGTAAGTTCATTGAAATAGTTCGGATAGAACGTCTTTCCGGCGATTTTCTGCGGCATCAGGATGTTCTCCTTCGCGGTCAGCACCGGCAGGAGGTTGAACGACTGGAAGATGAACCCGATCCGCCGGTTGCGGAAGTCAGAGAACGCCTTGTCGTCCATGTCGATTATGTCCTGCCCGGCGATGTAGACCCGACCCGCTGTCGGCGTGTCCAGACCCGCGAGCATGTGCAGAAGCGTCGATTTTCCCGAGCCAGAAGCGCCGATTATCGACACGAATTCGCCGCGCTTTACGGTTATGTAGGCGCTGTCGACCGCCTTGATGTGTATGTCACCCTGAAAATAGGTCTTGGTCAGCGCCTGCGCGACGAGGACATTCTCCTCCGGAATCGTGCTTTTCTGTATGAAAGCGTGTTTCTTTTTCATTAAAATACCT
>CAKSOR010000679.1 GCA_934477985.1 uncultured Eubacteriales bacterium | reverse complement strand
TCTCTCCGGTCAGCAGCACGCGGATGTCGGTGTTTTCGTGAATCCACTTGCAGAGCAGGTACATGCCCATGCTGGCGCGGGTCGTTGTGATGTCGTAAGTGCCGAGCAGGTGAATGACCTCGTCGAGCGACGACAGCACCTGATCCTTCGTCATTATGACCTCGGTGTGGTCACTGCCGATGTAATCAGCGACCTCTTTTGCGTATTTGAGGTCGATCGCGTCGCCCTCCATGCCTATCGCGAAAGTCCTTATCGGCTTTTTGCTGCGTTTCGCGGCAATCGCGCAGACAAGCGAGGAATCGAGTCCGCCTGAGAGCAGGAATCCGACCTTCGCGTCGGCGACCAGCCGCTTTTCGACTCCGGCGATGAGCTTATCATGAATCTTCTTGCAGACAGTTTCGAGGTCGTCGTGGCAGACCTTCTCTACCTTCGCGATGTCGCGGTAGCAGACGAACTTTCCGTCCTTGTAGTAATGTCCGGGCGGGAATGGAAGTATTTCGGCGCAGAGACCGACGAGGTTCTTCGGCTCGCTCGCGAATATAATGACGCCGTTTTTGTCGTAGCCGTAATAGAGCGGGCGGATGCCAATCGGGTCGCGTGCGGCGACATATTCGCCGGTCTCCTTGTCGAAAAGAATCAGCGCGAATTCAGCGTCGAGCATTCTGAACATATCGACGCCGTGCTCGCGCCAGAGCGGGAGCAGAATCTCGCAGTCAGAGCCGCTCCTGAAGCTGTACTTTTTCGAAAGCTCGGCTTTCAGCTTCTCGAAGCCGTAAATCTCGCCGTTGCAGACGACATAGCTTCCATCGAGCTCAAACGGCTGCATTCCCTCGGGAGTCAGACCCATGATAGCCAGACGGTGGAAGCCTAAGATTCCCTTTCCGGTGTCGACAATCCGGCTGTCGTCCGGACCGCGCGAGATCGTCGCGTCGAAACCTCTCTTGAACTCCTCAAAGCTCATTCCCGAGCCGCAGTAACCCATGATCGAACACATAAAATTTTTCCTCCAATAAATTAATTCAGTATCCGGACAGGGCAAGTACTGGAGGCTCGCGGTGCCACCTGTCCTTCACGGGAAAACCCGCCTTCAGGCTTCTCAATTCAACTTTGAAGAGCCCTGCCGCTTTAACGGTCGGCATTCCGGCTCGCCTACTAAGAAACGCTGATTTAAGGTTGTTTTCACGCGAAAAAGACCATAAATCCAAGCCTTTTCGCGTGAAAGCTCCAATTATCCAGCTTATTCTTTTCAGCTCGCGGCTCGTCGGATGTTCTTCGCGCGGGACGTTTCCGGCGGCTCTCACCCTGCCCGCCTTCTCTTTGGAAAACGCCGTCCGCGTTACTTTTTCCGGCTCTCCGGGTAAAAACCCGCCTGCCTTTACGACAAAAAGCGCCAATGAGCCCATAGACTCATTGGCGCCGTTGCCTTGAATAAAGATATTATAGCACCAAATTCGGGATTTGTCAAGAGGATTTCGCGAGAAAATTTATTTTTGACTTTTTTGACAGTATTTTCTTCAAAAGTGGTTGACAAATTTCACGTAATGTGATATACTGTATATGCAGAGTCTGATAG
>CAKSOR010000678.1 GCA_934477985.1 uncultured Eubacteriales bacterium | reverse complement strand
GCGTAGACTATCGCCGTGTCATGATAGCCGTCGTATCCGCCGTGATAGCCGTATTTATGCGCCACAACGTACTTCGAGCCCGAGTCGATCAGCCCGCCCGGAGCGCTCTCCGTGAGCAGGTCTGTATAGAACTGATAATCTGTCTCAAGACTGTAGCTATAAATGTCGAGCATCCCGGTCGAAAGGTCGCGCGCGGTAACTGTCGAGAACTCATAGCCCGGCGGAAGCCGCGGAGTCTCCGCGCCGAGCGACTTTATGTAGTCGTTGAAGCCGTAGCGCCCGTAGGTCTTGAAGAGCAGCCGGTACGCCATGTTGTCCGAGTAAACTATCGAGAGCTTTATCAGCTCGTCGACCGAAAAGTCCTTTCCGACCGCGTCCTCGGAGAGCTCGCCGGAGGTGCTCGTTCTCGTCGCCTCGTCGAAGTTTATCAGCCGTTCACGGTCGACGCCGTTCTTCAGGAGAAAGTGGCAGTAGAGCGCCTTCAGCACGCTGGCGCCCTCGTGCTCGTAGTCGGCGTTTATCGCGAGATAGTGAGTCCTGTCGATGTCTGTATAATAGATCGAGATGTCGCGGAAGCCGTCGGCGAAGGCTTTGAGCTCGCTTATCAGCTCGGCGCAGGCAGGATCGGTGATGTCCGACTCGACGCCGTCCGGGAGGATCAGCGGCTCGGTCTCTGTGGGAATCGCTGATGTCCCGGATTCGGTCGTCACCGGCATCTCCGGCAGAGTCTCGGGCTCGTCAATCGCCGCGACCGTCTCCTGACTCTCCGCCATGATCCCGGTCTCAACGCCACACGCGGAGTCCGGGAGAGTCTGCGCGCAGCCGGTCAGCAGAAGCAGAAATATCAGCGCCAGAAATCTCATCAGAAGAGCGGCAGCCCGCCGGTTATAGGATCGATGACCTCGGGGAGCGCCGGTTCAACCGCGAGGCAGGTGAAGGTCGGCGTTCCGTGGAACTCGGTGCAGCCCGCGTCCTCGATCAGCGCCGAGATCAGTCCGGCGGATTTTATTTTTTTGTCCACCTCAAGCAGATCATCGAGCGAGTTCACATAGACGCAGATTTTCGCCTCGCCGCCTGAAAACCAGTCGGTCAGCGGGGTCGAAGGAAGTCCGGGTTTCAGGCTGACCTGCCCGTTTTTGTACACCACGTCGCCGAGTCTTCCCTCTTTCGCGAGCGCCGCCAGAATTGCCTCGACGCAGGCGTGTCCCGCCTGAGCCGCGATCTTGCCCTTGCGCATTCCGAGGTCGCGACGGACGACTATCATCATTTTTGATTTATACATCTTAATCAACAAAGCGGACGTTTATGTCGCCGCCGGAGGTCTTGGCACTCAGTCTGTACTGCGCGCGCGGGTTTTCGACCGATTTCGGGTAAGACGTGCGGTCGGTCTCGGTCGTTATCGAGAAGAGCGACTCAACGCCGAGTATAGAGCCGTCGATATCGCCGTTCGTTGTCTCGAACGTGAATTTCTCGCCGAAGAGTCTTGAGAAGTCAATTGACGCGTTAGAGGTAAGAGCCTCGATTCGCTTCGCGGTCAGGTTCTCGAGGTTGACGCGCCCGTCCGAGCCGTTCACCTTTATTT
>CAKSOR010000677.1 GCA_934477985.1 uncultured Eubacteriales bacterium | reverse complement strand
GACGTGATGTGGTCCACCGCGACCGGCAGCCGCGGCTACCTCGTCTCGGACGGGACCAAGGTCAAGGTGGGAAGCCCGGTTGTCAACATCTACAATGGCTCAAGCTCCAATGAAGACAAGCTCGTCGAGATCGACAAAAAGCTCGATCTTTTAGCCGCCAGCACTATCACCGAGGGCATCACTTCTTCCGACACCGGCGCGCTCGACACGCGGATTTCCTCATCTTATATGTCGATCCGGCAGAACGCCGAGGCGGGGCTCTACTCGACCCTCCCGAAGCGGCGCGACGAGCTGCTGACCCTCATCAACAAGCGGCGGCTGATAACCGGCGCGGTCGACAGCTTCGACGATGTCATCGAGGATCTCAACTCCCAGCGCGACGCGATAACCGCTCAGCACGGCGACCTCGCCGAGGCGGTGACAACGAACGAATCCGGATATTTCTACTCCGAACTCGATGGCTACGAGGGTATTTTCGGCACGGATCAGGTCGAGACGATGAATTTCGACACCTTCGATCAGATGCTCGCCTCCGAGCCGCGGCAGTACTCCGACCAGGCGGTCGGCAAGCTCTGCACCGAGTTTGAGTGGTATGTCGTCAGCGAATGCACCCGCGACAGCCTGCGTTATTTCAGCAAGGGCAGCTATTACACCGTGGGTTTCCCATACAACAACGACGTTTCGATACGCATGGAGCTCGTGAACGTCTACTCCGAGATCGGAAATGACCGCGTTCTGGTGGTCTTCCGCTCGGGGACGATTCCCGAGGACTTCAGCTTCCGGCGCATGCAGCCGATCGAAGTCGTCCGCTCCTCCCACACCGGCTACAAAGTGCCGATCTCGGCGGCGAGACTCGTCGACGGGGTGCAGGGAGTATACATTTTAGACAACAACATGGTGCTTTTCAGGCAGATTGACATCCTCCTCGAGCTCGACGGCTATTACATCGTCGCGCCGCGGGACATCGAAAACGACCCCGATTACAGGAACAAACTCGCCCTGTACGACCAGATAATCGTCAGCGGCAAGGACCTTTATGTAGGAAAAATGATCTCATAAAGAAGGTAAAAAGTTTGCTTTACACCCCAACTGAGCCGCGGTTTGAACCCGCGCTCGTAAAAGAAAGGATAGAAACGGCGAAGAAAACGCTCGCGGAACTCGAAAAAAGTTCCGGGCAGAGTGTAAAGCTGCTCGCCGTCACAAAGACCGTCCCCGTCGAGGTGATCAATTACGCCATCGACGAGCTCGGAATCGACGCAATCGGCGAAAACCGCGTGCAGGAGCTGCTCGAGAAGTCCGACAAACTTCACTCGCCCGCCGGAAAGAAGCTCGAAGTGCATTTAATCGGCACTCTCCAGACCAACAAGGTCAAGTACATAGCCGACAAGGTCGACATGATCGAGTCGCTCGACAGCGACAAGCTCGCCGCCGAGATTGACCGGCAGTGTCAAAAGCTCGGGCGCAGGATGGACGTCCTCATCGAGGTCAACATCGGGCGCGAGGAACAGAAGGGCGGCGTCATGCCGGAAGATCTCGACGCTTTCGTCGACCGGCTCGCCGACTTCCCCGCCCTCAGGCTGCGCGGGCT
>CAKSOR010000676.1 GCA_934477985.1 uncultured Eubacteriales bacterium | reverse complement strand
CCCCTGCCCGGCGCGCGGCGCAGCCGCGCGCCGGATCGAACGAACTCCCACATATACAATTGCGGCTGACGCTTCCGCGGCAGCCGCTTTTTCATGCAAAATCCCGAAAATATGTAACATAATATTTATTGACAAATCGCGATTTATGATGTATAATATATGGTATAAAATTTTCAGCCGATTGTAAAAATCGCTTTTAAAATAAAATGCGTCGCCCCATATGAAATTTTCGAAAGGAGAACTCTGCCGCGGCAGAGACAAATTCAATGAAGAAAACAAAAGCCGCTCTGCTGATCGCCGCGGCATTGCTCATCCCCTTCACTGCCCTGCCAAGCGAACCGCTCACCGCCGCCTCGACCTCAAGCTCGGAGTTAAAGAGCCTCGAAGACAAGCTCGCCGCCGCGGTCAAAGCCCGCGAAAACGCTCAGGCGGCGGTCAATTCCGCGAAATCAGAAAAATCCGACGCGATTAAGTCCAAAGCGGCAATAGATAAAAAGATCACCGCCCTGAGTGACGAGATGTCAGCGCTCGAGCAGGTCATAAACGGTTACGTGGCAAGCATCGAAGCCAAGGATCTCGACATCGCGGCGCAGAACGAAAATCTCTCACGTCTGCGTGAACTCGTCCGCGAACGCGCCCGCATCAGGCACGAGGACAGCGGAGCTGATCTCATGACGATAATTTTCGACTCGAACGGACTGGTCGATTTCTTCACCGGACTCGACCGCTATTCCTGCATGCTCGACTACGACGAGCGGCTGATGAACTCCTACTCCGACGCGCTCGACGAGCTGAACTCACTCAAAGAATCCCTTGAGACCGAAAAGGCAAAGCTCGAAACTCAGCGCGCTGAGCTCAATGTTCGTAAAGCCGAGCTCGAAGCCGACAAGCTCGCCGCCGAAAAGGTAATCGCCGAAGCCGAAAAGGATCTCTCGACCGCGACCGCCAACCTCGAGAAGGTCTTATCCGAGGAGGAACGCGCCAACAAGGAGCGCGAAGCCAAGCTCGCCGAGCTTCAGAAGTCGACAAATCAGCCGCTCGTCAGCGGAAAGTTTCTCTGGCCTCTGCCGTCGAAGTACACGACCGTCTCCTGCGGCTTCGGCTGGCGTATCCATCCCGTCACCGGAAGGCAGCAGTTCCACAACGGCGTCGACCTACCCGCTCCCTACGGCACTGAAATCTACGCCTGCAACGACGGCACGGTCATCGAGGTCTCGTACAACTACGCCGACGGAAATTACGTGACGATCAGCCACGGCGGCGGAGTCGCGTCCTTCTACTCGCACATCTCAAAGTCAAACGTCAAAGTCGGCGACAAGGTGAAGCGCGGGCAGGTCATCGCCTACGTCGGTACGTCCGGCTATGTCACCGGCGCGCATCTCAATCTCAACATCTACGAAAATAACACCGCGGTCGATCCAATGGGGTATTTTAAATGAAAATATTCTTCTCGCTCATGCTGACACTCACACTCGCTCTCTGCTCATGTGCGTCGGAAGCACCGGTAGACACCGAACCCGAGGTCACACGCGTTGTCGCGCCCGAAGACACCGAATCCACCGGGCAGCCATCGACCGACACGGTCGCCGAGCCCGACCCGGTCG
>CAKSOR010000675.1 GCA_934477985.1 uncultured Eubacteriales bacterium | reverse complement strand
GGATAACCCAGCTTTGGGCACTCCCCCCACCAGCGAAAAATCGCTGCTGAATTTTCGACGATGAAATGTTGCATTTTGTCGCCGGGTATGTTATTCTTCGCTTAGGCGCTGCACGAACGGCAGGCGGTTAGCTACACCACCCGAAAGGGGGTGAGGCTCATGCGTATCACTTTACATATCGGAGCTTTCACGGTGACGATTATCGTAAAACGCAGAAACCGCCACCCGGCACGGTGACGGTTTCCATTGTGAAATCTTAGCTTTCCTGGGCTAACCGCTTGTCGCAGCGCCCTTTCTATGCTCATTATAGGCGGTCTGCCCCACCTTGTCAAGCCTTGGATTAATCCGGGGCTTTTTCTTTTTGCCTCATGGCATGCATGAGCCTGTCACGCTGGCCTTGCGTGTCCACGGCCCGACTAATAAACGCAGAAACCGTCTCTTCGGCGTTTTGCGCGGCCTCCTGCGCTTTTTTGAGCGTTTCGGGAGTAAGGATAGCGGCCCCTGTGCCTTGCGGCGCTCCTGCGGCGTTCTGAGCGGTTTTAATATCGCCAAGTTTGGCGGCATTCTCCGGCGGGACTTCTCCCATAGCCTCACCAATGGCCCGATTAATAAAGCCGTTGACGCTTTCGCCGTGAGCCTCTGCATGGGCCTGGATGATCTCCTTCCGGCCTTTGGGGACGGTAAGGTTAATGCGGTCATAATTAGCGGCCATATATTTATTTACCGCCTTTTGCTGCGCTTTTGATACTGCCATATATTCGCTCCTTCCTCTTTTGCGTGTGCTGGTGTCGCGTTTCACGACGCCTGCTTCTCCACTATCCGCATTATATCATGCGGTGTATATCTGTGTAAATAGATAATCTGCACAAATATATCTACGCAAATATGTAAATACTCACAATTGATATATCTGTGCAGATATGTTATATTATAATCACAGCAAGGGAACAAACGAAAACAGCCAAGACACCGGCAAAGGTGGATGCAAAGAATACTTACAAGAGCGGATCGGGATGCGGGAGATTGAGATGCACTGAGAAGAACGCTAAGCCGCAACGCCCTCCGCCGCCGGGGTTCCCTTAAATTAAAACAGGAGGTACAGAAAATGAGCATCAACGAAATGGACGCCAAGATCAAGGAGCTTCGAGAGCTGCGCCGCATGGCGGACGAACTGGCCGGAGAGATCGAGAGCATCACGGACAGCATCAAGGCCCATATGGACGCCCAGGGTGTGGACACCATCAGCGGCACGGACTGGAAGGTAAGCTATAAGGCGGTGACTTCCTCCCGCCTGGACACCAGCGCCTTGAAAAAGGCCCTTCCCGACCTGGCCCAGCAGTTCACCAAGACCACCACGGCCCGGCGGTTCTGCATCGCATGAGAAAGGCCCCATGTCCCAGCCGACCAAAGCAAGCGGACACGGAGCCACGGACTACCACCACGGGAGGCCGGTACAACTATTGTACCAGCCTCCCGCAGAGAAAACAAGGAGGAAAGTAAATGTTTTACCCAATGAATGAAAAACTATGCGAACACTACAGAAAGGCCGAGGACTTGCAATCCAATCTACATTGTGCAATAGAAGCAGTTCGGCAAAGCTGGGTTGCCA
>CAKSOR010000674.1 GCA_934477985.1 uncultured Eubacteriales bacterium | reverse complement strand
ACGACGAGCGTCACCATGGCGCACGTGGTGGAGGCCGCCGAAAAGATGGCGGGGAAGTAAAACTCCCTTTCTTTCGGCTGTGCGGTTCGCGAAATGACACCACCGCCCTGACGCCCATGCTCTTCCACTGCTTCATAGCTCCTTCCCACAAGAGGTTTTTCGCTGAAACGGCGCCGCCGTGGACAAAAAGCCGCGATATGTGAAGAGCTTTCTGAGGCTAACTTCTCCCAATAAAATCTGACCTGGGGAAACGTAAGGCTGGCAGGTTAAATCTTTCTCGTCACGCTTCTTTCGACTCACATATCGGCGCTTTTTGTCCACGACACCCCCAAATATCCCACAAGGGGGGGGTGACGCTGTGCTGCGAGGTGGGCATCGTCACATGAAAGAGCTTTCTCCCTACTTCTTTCCCAGCACCGTGAGCTCGCGAGGGTAGCTGTTGAGCACCTCGCAGCCGTCTTCGGTCACGCACACCAAGTCCTCGATGCGCACGCCGAACTCGCCTGGCAGATAGATCCCTGGCTCGATGGAAAAACACATCCCGACCTGGACTTTTTCGTCATGAACTGACGATACGTCTCCTGGCTCGTGTTCGTCGAGGCCAATCTGATGCCCCAAGCGATGGGTGAAAAACTCGCCGTAGCCGGCTTCGGCGATGACATCGCGCGCCGCCTTGTCGATGTCGCAGAAGCGCGCGCCGGGATGCACCGCCGCACGGCCTGCTTCGTTTGCGCGGCGCACCAGCTCGTATACCTCGCGCTGCTTGGCCGTGGGCTCGTCCCAGAAGAACGTGCGCGTCATGTCGGAGCAGTACTCGCCCTGGCGGCATCCCACGTCGAACAGCACGACGTCGCCGGCCGCAAGCCGCGTGTCGTCGGGCATGTGATGCGGGTCGGCGGCGTTCACGCCGAAGCTCACGATGGGGGCGAAGGAATGTCCCGACGCGCCCAGCTCGCGGTAGATGCCCTCGAGCTTGTCGGCGATTTCGAGTTCGGTCGCACCCTCGTGCACGAGCTCGCGGAAACGCGCCATGGCCGCATCGTTGGTGGCCGAGGCGGCGCGCATGAGCGCCTGCTCGTCGGCGCCCTTCACTGCGCGCGCCTTGTCGACAGCGGGCGACCCGAGCGCGAAGGACTTCGCCGCATGCGCCTCCATCAGCGGCACGAGGAAGCGGGCGGCGAGGTTCTTGTCGACGCCGCAGGTCTCCTCCGCGCGCAGCATCTTCGCAACCTCGGGAAGCGGGTTGTCCACATCGTCGAAGGAAAACACTTCGCAGGGAAGTGACTTCGAGGCTGTGAACAGGCGGTTCAAGAAGAGAACGGGCGCTTTCCCCTCGACGATCGCAAGCGCCAGGAAACGCTCGCCCGGTTCCACGTAAGCGCCGGTGAGATACTGGATGGAACGCGGGTCGCTCACGATCATCTGGGTGAGACCCATCTCGCTGAGCAGATGGCGGACGGTTTCTATGCGCTGTTCGAACATGGTGGTCCTTTCTCGTGTTGCGCCGCGACCGGGCGTCGGCGGCCTGAGCTCTCGCAGCGCGCAAATCGGGGCGCTTGCGACGCATGGGCTGCGGTGTTTGCGCCATGCGCGCTGCGACGAGCGGATT
>CAKSOR010000673.1 GCA_934477985.1 uncultured Eubacteriales bacterium | reverse complement strand
GGGGATGAGGATGGTATAGTCCTTCTTCATCTCCTTCGTGAACTCAACGCGCCCGGTATCGGCTTCGGGCACGGAGCAGCCCGCGCACGAAGTCACCGGATTCTTTTCATTATCCATTTATAGGTTTCCTTTCAGGTCGTCATAGGACCTGTCCGCCGACCCGACCTCAGCCGCGTCGGAATTATCGGACAACTCTTCTGTAGACCGGTATTCCCTTGGTATTTACCTTTATCCTGCCGCTTTGGACCTTCTCGCCGGTGAAGTAATCGACCCACTCGTCGGCGACCGGAAGATAAACCTCGCGCTCGTCGCCGGTGTTTGCCGCGATAGGCGCGACCAGCAGATCCTCGCAGAACATGTACTCGTCGTCGATATTGAAGGTCTCGGGATCGTCCGTGTAATCCATGACAAGACCTCTGACCGGCGGCTTTCCGGTGTCGCGGTAGAGATCGAACGACTTCTTGAGCATCGGAACAAGGCTCTCGCGGAGCTTCAGCAGCCCGCGCACCTCATCCTCGCAGTCAAGCTGGGCCCACGGCGCTTTCTCGCAGTACCACGCGTTTATAAGGCACTGTGAGCTGAACACAACCGCCTGAAGCCGTCTGATAAGCTCCTCTTTGCTCTTCGCGTCCCTGACCTCGGGAGTCCAGAGGATGCCCGAGAAGCCCGACTGAGCGACGCCGCGTATGAAATCCTTGTGGTCATAAAGATCGCTGTAGATGACAAACGGATACGATGAGGCGAGCGCGCCGAGATTTCTGACCTCGGAGAGCGTCTTTGTATCCCCGAGCGCCTGCATTATCGCCTGACAGTAGAGCGTTCCGAAGAGCGAGTGATACTGTTCGCCGTCGAGCCCGGACGGAAATTCCGACGTCAGCGGGAAGCTCCAGCTTCCGGTGTTGTCACTCGAATCGCACTCGTCGAGCTTGAAGCCGTCGACTCCGGCGTCGACAAGCAGCTTCTTGTGGTAGTCGGCGAATATCCTCTTCGCCTCGTCAGTCGCGAAATCCGGAACGACGCCGCCCCATACGAGATAATCTCCGCTGTGAGGCGCGAGCTCGTCGTGTATCGGCGAGGTCGGATGGCAGAACGCGTGCTCCCAGAGCGAGAGATGGAAGCCCTTTTCGCGCAGCTCCGCGATCATCCTGTTTGGCTCTGGGAATCTGTCGCTCCAGAGATACGAGCAGGAGTAGGTGTGAGTCTGCCAGCCCGGCTCAAGACCGAGAATGTCGCACGGAATGTCGCTCTTTCTGAAGTAATCAGCCATAGCGAGCACTTCATCCTGAGTCCACTTGCCAAAGCAGCGATACAGCACGCCGAGTCCCCACTCCGGAACGTCGCATCCGCCGCCCGAGAGCATATTGTACTGCGAGACGATGTCGGTGATGTCCCTGCCCTCCATCACATAGACATCGACGCCCTCAGCCGCCGGAATCAGAACGCTCATAGTGAGCTCGCCCGAGCTCCTGACCGCGTAAAGCTCGTCGGTCGAGGTCATGACCTCGCTTGTCGCCTCGGACTTTACCGGAGCTGCGGAATTCTTCGTCTTTCCGCAGTAGACCTCGATAATCCGCGCGGTGTCGAAGTACATTCCGTAACCCTTGTTCGTGACGAAGAA
>CAKSOR010000672.1 GCA_934477985.1 uncultured Eubacteriales bacterium | reverse complement strand
GGATATGTCTGCACCGAAATGATCGTCAGGGGCGTCGGAACAAGCTATTTCAGGATCGACTCGTCCGCGAAAACAGCGGAAAAAATAAACGCGTCCGGTCTGATGAACCTGAACATCCTCTCGACAGAGGGCAGCCGGTTCTGGCTTAAAAACAGCACCGGACTGTACAGCTGCGAGTCGGGGGAGATGAGCATCGTCTGCGACTTTCTCAACTCCGATCTCTCGCAGATGAAGCTCTCGGTTATCCTGCCGGAGGACGACGAGCATTTCGCCGCGGTCTATGACGGAAAGCTCCTGGTCTTCACCCGCGTCCCCGACGATAAGGTCGAGCCGCGCACACTGATCCGCGTCGCCGGAACGACTGTTCCCAACTCCACGCTGGATGAAGCCGCTGAGTTCAATCGCCGACAGGACAAATTCCGCGTCGTTATCGACGATTACAGCGTGTATCCCGACGCCGGCACCAAGCTGCGCAACGACATAATCGCCGGAAAGCTCCCGGACATCATGATATTCGGCGCGCTTGAGAAATATCACGAGGAATACATAAACCAGAAGATGTTCGCCGACCTCGGTAGGATTATCGAAAACGACCCGGATTTCGACCAGACCGACATCATCAAGAGCGTCCTCCGGGCGGGCGAGTCGAACGGCAAGCTCTACGAAATCCCGACCCTCTTCATGATGGAAACCTTCCTCATAAAGTCAAAGAACGCGCCGTCTGACGGCTGGACACTGCGCGAGTTTCTCGACTGGGCGAAGAGTCTCGACAACGCCGTCGCGATAGACAAGAAGCCGATCGAGCTTCTCTACTCGCTGATCCGCTGCTCGACCGAGGAGTTCATCGACTACGAAAATGGTACGTGCTCGTTCGATTCCGAACTCTTCCGCGAAACGCTCGAGTTCGCGAAGAACTATCACCCCGACCCGACCGACTTCATGACCGCCGACGAAAAGAAGCTTTACGCCGAAAACAAGTTCTTCGCCACGACAAACGACAAGATTCTGGTCGTCGACCCGAGCTACTGCTATTCGCCATTAGCGGTTTTCTCCAAATCCATGTATCGTCTCGGCTTTGAGGACTTCAAGATAATCGGCTATCCCGACTCGGACGGCGGCGGCACCGCGCTTGACGTCTGGGGCAGCTTCGCGATTGTGGATAAATCCGAGCATAAGGACGCTGCGTGGGAGTTTATCAAGGGCGTGCTTAAGAGGATTCCAGAGTTTTCGTTCGGCGACTTCTCCTGCTCGAAGCGTGCGATACAGGATGTCTTCGACAACGCCTATAAACGCGTATACGCTTTTAACCGCACAAGAAGCAGCGCAAGCAGCGGATCCATTGAGGATTATGAAAATGGAAGATGGAGTGGTTATGACGAAGACGAACAATACCTGTACCGCTTCACCGAGGACGACCGCGACAAGCTCATGACCGCGCTCGAAAACGCCGGAACATCCCTGAGAGCCGACTCGACTGTCTGGTCGATAATCAGCGAGGACGCCGAAGCCTACTTCTCAGGCGCGAAAACTCTTGACGAGACCGTGAAGATAATCCAGAACCGCGTCGAAACCTACATTGCTGAAAGGAACTGAGTATGAAACAAATCGTCTGCTTACTGC
>CAKSOR010000671.1 GCA_934477985.1 uncultured Eubacteriales bacterium | reverse complement strand
CGACAATACCGCGCTCGCGTTCGATCTGGCGGTCGACTCGTTCAAGCCGCTGATCGTGCTTGAGCCGGGCGAAACCTTCATCTCGCCCGAAGCCTGTGTCGGTCTGGTGTCTGGCGGGCTCGACGAGGCGGTCAACGCGATGCACGAGCATGTCCGCCGCTCGGTGATTCCGGGCGGGAACAAGTGCCTGATCGGCTTCGGAATGGGCGCGGAGCACGACATGAACGCCGACACGACCTTACAGTATCTCGAGCAGGCGGCGCGTTCGGGCGCGGAGGTCTTCATAATCGACGCCGGATGGTACTGCCCGCCCGGCATGGAAAATCACTGGCATCCGCTCGCCGGGAACTGGGACGCCGACCCCGGACGCTATCCCGACGGAATCGGCGCAATCGAAAAGCGCTGCCGTGAGCTCGGAATGAAGTTCGGCTTCTGGATGGAGGTCGAACGGATCGGTCCGGAGAGCCGGATATTCGCCGGGCACCGCGACTGGTACGCAATCCGTCGGAACGGCTCGCGCATCGACGGATTTCTCGATTTCTCAAAGCCGGAAGTCGTCGAGTGGGCAATCGGTGAGGCGTCGCGCGTCATCGAAAAATATCACCTCGATCTCTTCCGCGTCGACTACAATGTCTCGGCACGCGATATGTTTCACGCGAACGACGGCGAGTGCCGCTCAATCCGGCATGTCGAGGGAGTCTACAGGCTATACTCGGAGCTCAAAAAGCGTTTTCCGGAGGTCATCTTCGAGAACTGCGCGGGCGGCGGAGGGCGCACTGACCTCGGCATAATGCGCTTTTTTGACCACACATGGGTCTCCGACCGGCAGATCGCGCCGCGCTCGCTCGAGATCACGAACGGCATGACAATGGCGCTTCCGCCCGACCGTGTCGACCGTCTCGTCGCGGGAATGGGCGGACATGAGATCGGCTCGCTCGCCTTCCAGATGCGCAACGCGATGTTCGGGCACATCTCAATAAACGTCTTCGCGCCGAAGGACGCCGCGATGAACGACGAGGTGTTTGAGTTCATAAAGCACAGCACCGACCTCTACAAGAATTTCATCCGCCCGTTCATCGCGTCGGCGAAGATCTTCCACCACACGCCCGACACAAACGAGATCAAGCGGAACGGAATTGTCATCCTCGAGCTCGCGTCGGAGGATCAGTCGCGCGGAGTGCTCGGAGTCTTCACGCTGCCCGGATTCGGCGGTCAGGTCATAAACGTAAGACCGCGCGGGCTTGACATTTCGAAAAATTACCGCGTTACCTTCGACAACTCGCGAAGGTCGGTCGTGATCGACGGATTCAGGCTCGTGAACGACGGACTGAATGTCCGGCAAAACGGAGCCTTCCAGAGCGAGCTCGTCACGTTTGAGGCGATTGACTGAGGAATATTAAGGCAACACCGCATAATTCTAAGCGCGTAGATGCGCACGACTTGCTCCGCAAGTCGTCAGATTATTTCGTCAGACTAAACAAAGAATTCGACCAGTTGCGGCGCAACTGGTGCAGGGTACCGCCCCTGTCAAGAATTTTTGTGACGTATGAACCAGTTGCGGCGCAACTGGTGAAAAGAATGCAAGCAGATGCGTGCTTAAGGCGTTAGCCGTGAATTGTGCGGTGT
>CAKSOR010000670.1 GCA_934477985.1 uncultured Eubacteriales bacterium | reverse complement strand
ATCTTCCCCACTCAAACAATCCGCAATCTACCGCGGGAAAGGAAACCATGCTGATCCACGAAAAAGATAACGTCACAGTTGACCCGAAAACCGGTCAGAAGACCGCGCGCTATTATATAAAAAAGGGCGAACCGATAATCAAATACGGCTGCCCGATCGGAATCGCGACCGCCGACATCAAAGCCGGTGAAAGCGTCCATACCCATAACCTCCGTTCCGCGATAACCGGCACTGGCGCGTGGGAATACCACCCCGCCGAAATCAAAATGCCATCCGTAGATGACCTCCCGACGCACTTCGAAGGCTACCTCCGCGTGGACGGCTCGGTCGGAATCCGAAACGAAATCTGGCTCATTCCCACCGTCGGATGCGCAAACTGCACAGCCAAAGTCCTCGCCGAAAAATGCGGCGGCAAGGCGCTCACTCACCAGTTCGGCTGTTCTCAGCTCGGCGGCGACCTTGAGATGACCCGCAAGCTCCTCTGCGGTCTAGCCAAAAACCCCAACGCCGGCGGAGTCCTCATCATCGGTCTCGGTTGCGAGGAAAACACACTCGCCTCGATGAAAGCCGAACTCGGCGAGTCAGAACGAATCAAATACCTCAACCTCCAGGACTGCGAGGACGAGATCGCCGAAGGGCTCAGTCTCATCGACGAGCTCAAAAATGTCATGAAAAATGACCGCCGCCAAAAACTCCCGATCTCAAAGCTCAGAATCGGCGTCAAATGCGGCGGAAGCGACGGTTACTCCGGAATCACCGCGAATCCCCTCGTCGGCCGCACGATGGAATCCTTCGCCGCAATCGGCTCGACGATACTGATGACCGAGATCCCCGAGTGCTTCGGCGCGGAAGATGTATTGCTCTCCCACTGCGCCGACAAAAAGGCCTTCGACGAGGTATCCTCGATGATCTCAGACTTCCGGAAATACTACATCGACCACGGCGAGGGCATCTCGGACAACCCATCACCCGGAAACATCGCCGGAGGCATCTCCACCCTCGAGGAAAAATCCCTCGGCTGTGTCCAGAAAGGCGGTCATGTCAGAGTCCTCGGCGGTCTCACCTGCGGCGGACAGGTTCCGGAGCTCGTAATCGACACTCAGGTCGCCGGCGACGCGCGTCATTGTGCAAGCGCCTGCCAACCCGGCGGTCTCTGGATGGTCAATGGTCCTGGCAACGACCTGATCGCCGTCACAAACCTCGCCGCGTCGGGCGCGGTGCTGATCCTCTTCACCACCGGTCGCGGGACTCCGCTCTGCGCTCCTGTCCCGACGCTCAAGCTCTCGACAAACTCCGGTCTCGCTGCAAAAAAGCCGCACTGGATCGACTTCAACGCCGGAAACCTTCTGGACGGCATGACAACCGAGGACATGAGCCGCGCGTTATTCAGTCTCTGCCTTGACACATGCAACGGAGAAGAGACAATCGGCGAGCGGCACGGATACTACGACATCGCGATCTGGAAGAACGGCGTCACGCTTTAATCCTGCTGAAGCTGGAATTCGTCCGGTTTCATTCTGATGTAATTTCTTCTGGCTGAAATCGAGTTTTCTGCACAAGCGCTTCAGCAGGCAGGCACAAAGTGCCTGTCGACCACGTATTGAGTGCGCCTGCGGCGCGCTCAATACGTGGTCGATG
>CAKSOR010000669.1 GCA_934477985.1 uncultured Eubacteriales bacterium | reverse complement strand
GATATACACATCCACTCGTAAAAACGAGGAGATGAAAGAAATCGAAATCTTCGTCGTGACTGAGGGTCAGAAAAGATATTATGGTTCTCATCGCAGTCGGAAGAAGAAAGCCATATCGACTCCGAAGCAGAAGAACCTCAACGACAAAAACGCGAGGATATATTTCGATCGTTTAGCGAATACGAACTTCGGTGTGGGAGATTATCACTTCACCGCGACATACGATGATCTGAATCTTCCACAGTCTGTTGAAGAAGCTGATTCAATTGTCACGAAGTGGTTTATTCCGAGACTCCGCAAAGAATATGAAAAGCATGGTCTGTCATTCAGGTACATATGGCTCACCGCATTCCGTTCGGGAAAAGACGGAACTCCGGTCAGAATTCACCATCACTTTCTTCTGCCCGGCGGCATTGACCGCGACATCATAGAAAATCTCTGGCGTGGGAAATCAGGCAAGCCGGGAAAACTCGGTGAGCCGCTCGGTCATGCAAACTGTGACCGACTTCAGGCAAACGGCGACGGAATCTCGGCTCTCTGCGGTTATCTTGCCAGACAGCCAAAAGAAGGTCGTATGCGCCGCTGGCATTCCTCGCTCGGACTTAAGAAGCCTATGGCGGCTGAACCGAATGACGACAAATTCGATTTCTCGGACCTTCGGAGGATCGTCGATGACAACGCCGACTCGCCGGACGTGAAATGGTGGGAGCGTCAGTATCCGGGATGGACGATGCAGTCTGACCGGAACTATGCCTACACGGTGTCGCATTCCGACATCACCGGAGCGTCAATCAGAGTCAAACTCAGGAAACT
Source organism: uncultured Eubacteriales bacterium (assembly GCA_934477985.1). Lineage (GTDB taxonomy): Bacteria > Bacillota > Clostridia > Oscillospirales > CAG-272 > Flemingiibacterium. The sequence continues at coordinate 830 of CAKSOR010000669.1, read as the reverse complement.
CACGAAAAAGGAAAGGAGAAAATGCTGATGCACATAGTTATCGTTTTTACCGCTCTGCTCGGAATCGCCGAGGGAATTCTCATATCCCGGCTTCGCGAGTATTTTTTTCGCGCCAGACTCAGAAGATGGCATGAAAGATCGGGAAAACCGGACGAGGCGGTTGTCTGTGAAAACGCCATGGTCGTCTGGGACGGCAAGAATATAGCGTGGTATGACAAGGACAAGTACAGGAGGTGCAGATAAATGACACTCGGGGAACTCTACCAGTACCGGGATCTCGATGCAGAAATCGCGGAGGATCGCGCAAGACTCGAAAAGCTCTCGGGCGGAGAGTATGACGAACTGCTCGCCGGGATAAAGACCAAGATCGCGCGCAGAAACGCGAAGCTCAGACGCGCATACAATTTCGTCGAGCGGATTCCCGACGCTTACACACGGAGAATATTCAAGCTCCGCTTTATCGATGGGCTTTCATGGAACTGTCTCGCGCACAAGATAGGCGGAACGACCGCCGACGCGGCTCGGATGACGGTCAAACGCTATCTTCGCGAAAAAAAACGCTGAAAAACAAAAGTTGTTCGTTTTGTTCGGTTCGTTTGTGGTATGATTATAGCAAAGGGAGGCGGTATGATGCTGAAATCATGCGTCTGGTGCGGCAGGGTTCATCCGGTCGGATATGATTGCCCGCGCAAGCCGGCAAGGATACGCCGCGACGACGAGACAAAGCAGGTCAGATTCCGTGCATCGACGGCGTGGAGGAAGACGGCGAAGCGGATTCTCAGACGCGACAGTTATCTGTGTCAGGCTTGTCTCAACGAGCTGCCGGGAAC
>CAKSOR010000668.1 GCA_934477985.1 uncultured Eubacteriales bacterium | reverse complement strand
ATGCATCTCTCTTGGCGGCAGTTTGAGGCCGGACGCGATTACAATTCGCGCATCGGGTTCTACGAGAACGCTGCCGTAAACGAACGCTTCTACCGCGGCGATCAGTGGCGTTCGGTCACCTCCGGCATCCTCCCGACGCCGGTCTTCAACTTCACGCGCAGAATCGTCGACTATATGTGCGCGAAAATCGCTTCCGACAACGTCGATATCGTCTACTCCGACGAGAATATGCCCTTCCTCTCGGGCGACGAGGAGCGGAAAAAGGTCTCAGCCGCCGTCGCGCTCTTAAACCGCAACGCCGCTTTCAGATGGGAAAAGTGCCGCATGGACCGGCTCATCCGTCAGGTTCTGCTCGACGCCGCGGTCACCGGCGACGGCGTGATGTTCACCTACTGGGACCCCTCGATCGTCACCGGGCAGGTCTTCACCGGAGACTTCGTGACCGTCCCGCTCGACTCCTCGAACCTCTTCGTCGCCGACGTCAACTCGGCTGACCTTCAGTCGCAGGATTACGTCATCGTCTCGGGACGCGCTCCGGTCGAGTCACTCCGCGCCGAGGCGCTGGCAGCCGGTGTCACGCCCGAAACCGCCGCGAAAATACTGCCCGACGGCGACACGAAATTCGGCGCGGGCGACCTCGCCTCGGTTGAGTCAACCGCCCCCGGCTTCGGCAAGGCGACCTATATCATCAAGTTCTTCCGCGACTCAAAGGGAAATGTCTGCTTCGAAAAGTCGGTGAAGGAGTGCGTCATCCGCACCGTCGTCACCGGACTCAGACTCTATCCCGTCACGATGTTCTCGTGGCTGCCGACCAAGAACTCCTACCACGGAACTTCCCCGGTCACGTCGATGATTCAGAACCAGAAGTATATCAACAAGGCTTACGCGCTCCTCATGAAGCACATGATCGACTCGGCGTTCTCGAAGGTCGTCTACGACAAAACGCGCGTCCCCGAGTGGACAAACGAGGTCGGGCAGGCGATCGGCGTCATCGGCGGCGATCTCGACGGCGTCGCGAAGACAATCACCCCCGGCGAGATGGACACGGGCTTCACCGACGTCATCAAGTCGGTCATCGACGAGACCAAGAAGGCGGCGGGCGCGACCGAGTCCTCGCTCGGCGAGGCTAACCCCACCAACACCTCGGCGATAATCGCGCTTCAGGAGTCGAACGACGAGACGCTCGACACGGTGCGGTCGGCGCTCTACACGTCGCTCGAGGAACTGGCGGCGATCTGGGTCGACTTCATGTGCGCCTACTACGCGGACGGTCGGATGGTGCTGTCGGACGAGGGCGCGGAAAAGCTCGATTGCAGGCTCTTGCGAGCCGAGCTGATACGCGCGCGGGTCGATGTCGGCACGTCGACAAAGTTCTCGAAGACTGCGTCGATGAACGCGCTGAAGGCACTTCTCGACGGCGGGCACATCACGCTGAGGCAGTATCTCGAGCGCCTGCCCGACGGAATCATCCCGCTCCGCGACCAGCTGATCGCGGAATCCGAACCGGAAAAAAGTGTTGAGCGCGGAGAGTTGAGTGCGGAGTGCGAATTGCCCGCTCAGAAGGAGGTAAAATAATGGAGGTTCAGGAGAATATAACCACGGTTCAGGGAAACGGAACTCCGGAAACGGCGGCTGAATCGGCG
>CAKSOR010000667.1 GCA_934477985.1 uncultured Eubacteriales bacterium | reverse complement strand
GACGAGTTGCTCCGCAACTCGTCGAACGCAGGTGGCTCGTCTTGCGAGCCATCGCCCTCGTGCCCGAACGCGCCTTCGGCGCGCTCGGCGCGAGGGCGACGGGTACTGCGTACCCGCCTGCAAGGCAGCCCACCAGCATAGGGCAGAGATTGTAAAATTTGTGTTTATTTTCGGCGGAAGTACTTGACGATCGGCAAAAAAAGAAGTACACTATTAATATGAAAAAGCAAACATATATAACAAAAATGCCGGACAAGTCCGGCGCGTTTTTGCGCGCGAGCCGCATAATACGCGAAAATCATGGAAATATAACCCGGGTCAGCTACAATAATACGGTTGACGCGCATACACTGTTCATCGAGGTGGCGGCGGATGAGGAGCAGCATGAGAGGATTGCTCAGGGACTCCGCGGGATCGGCTATCTGCCGGACACACCAGCGGCGCGGTCGATACTTATCGTGCTTACCCTTCCGGATGAGGTCGGAGCGGTTGAACCGGTGCTCGAGATCCTCTGCGGATTCAATGTCAACATTTCCTACATGAGCTCGCAGGAGAACGGAACACCGTTCCAGTATTTCAAGATGGGGCTGCTGATTGAGAACCCGGACGAGATCAAGCGGCTTCTTGACCGGCTGTCGTCGGTCTGCGCGGTCAATATACTTGACTACGACGTGACCGAGAAGCCGCTTGACAATACGGTGTTTTACCTTTCGTTCGCGGCTGACGTCAGAGCGATGCTGTCGCTTTCGCAGGAAGACACCAACTCGCTGATCATCAACTCGAACCGGGTCATGCAGATACTCGACGAGCGGGGCGAGCTGCCGTTCAAGACATTTGATTACATAAAGCGATTCGCGTCGTTTCTGTCCTCGCATCATGGCGATGAGTTCAGACCGCGGATTTCGGCGACGCGCGAGGGTGAGTTCACGCTGCATCTGATCGAGCCTCCGTGCGGGAGCAACACCTATATACTCGAGCGGGGCGGGGATCTTTTGTTTATCGACTGCGGTTTCGCGTGCTACCGTGACGAGATGCTGGCGGTGTTCCGGTCGCTTTTCAGCGACTTTGACAACCGGAAAAAGCTGCTTGTGATCACGCACGCGGACATCGACCATACAGGGCTGCTTGATTTGTTTGATGTGGTTTACATGAACAAAAGCTGTTATGACAATTTTGTCGCGGAGCAGCGCGGAGAGCCGAATTTCCGCGAGCAGAACCGGCTGCACTCGCCCTATTGCACGCTCAGCAAGATAATTTCGGGGTATCGACCGCCGAGGCTCGGGAACGCGGTTATTGTCGGTGAGAAGAAGAGCGACGCGGTGTTCGAGGACATTGGCGGTTTTGATTTTGAGGGACTGTGGTTTGAGCTTATTGAGGGTTACGGCGGGCATGTGTGCGGAGAGAATCTGATTGTCTGCGAGGCGCTTGGTCTGGTGTTCACGGGAGACATATATGTGAACGCGGAGGGCTTCACCGACGAGCAGCGGGAATTCAACACGCTCGCGCCGTACCTGATGACGAGTGTCAATGTGGATTCGGCAAAGGCGAGGGAAGAGCGTCGGCAATTGTTCGCGGATTATGCGGGGTATCGGCTGATGCCGGCGCACGGGCGGAGTGAGTGATGGGCGGATGGCAGGCGGGTGCGAAG
>CAKSOR010000666.1 GCA_934477985.1 uncultured Eubacteriales bacterium | reverse complement strand
CCTTGTATCCCATCCGCCGCCCATACCACAAGCCCAGATCTCCAATAACCAAAATAGGCGCTGAAAGCTGCACATTCAGGTTCGTGCGTTCATCCTCCAGATAATCCCCGTTGATTTCATACATCAGGGTAATTCGTTCCTGTTCAGACAGCTCCGGATAATTTTCTTCCAGATCGTCTTTCCAATCCTCATAATCCAAATCATAATTACTCCAGATGATGTGCTGTTCCTCTGATTTCATCGCGCATCACCCCGATCTTTACTTTTCGGACGGGTAGGCTGTCCATTATCATCATAATTCTTCGGATCAGCAGCGGGGACTGCCCAGCCAAACATAGAGCCGGCAGACATGGCCTGTTCCTGCGCTTTGCTGACGCCGAGCTTGGTATTATACTCGTCTGCCAGCACACGGTTTTCGGTTTTATCACCCATATCAATGTCCGTCCTGTAATATCCGGATTCGCCTTTCTTGATGATAATCAGTTCCCCAGTGTCGGGGAGGACACTGTAACACTGCTCCGGCAGAGAAGAACGAAGCGGAATAACTGTGCTGCCGTTGCGTTCCATTATCTCTGCAAACTGACATATATGAAGCAGACTGTTCCAGCCGCTTCCGATTTCCACATGATAATCATCAATGTACCGACAGGTATAATCAGTTTTTTCTCCGTCTGAATGGATAATTCGGATTTTATCTCCATCCGGGATACGAAAGAGTTCCTTATAATGCGGATTGATGAAGCGGATGCCCTTTTGGGCTTGTTCCAGATGACGATTCAGCCATTTTTCTTCAAAACACCAACAATAAAAATTGTAATCTCCCTTTACCGGAATACACCGTAAAAGATACGCATAGCTGCTTGTATCAATACGGAAGCCGTATTCGATAGTGTAGTTGCCCTCCATGATACTGTCTGGAAATCTTTGGCCATATTTCTGCATGGCACTCCGCCCTGCAAGCAGGCCACCATACTGTTCATCAAAGCGAAGGGCGTTGATAACCTCATCAAACTCTGCCTTAAATTCATCTGTTTTACGACTCTCTACCGCATCAAACCATGAAGTATAAAAGCCAGTACCAGTGCTGTCAAAATCACCGCGCAAATAACCAATCATACCCGTCTGCATCTTGATTTGCTGGCTTTGCGCGTAAGTGTATTTCTGTTCTTCGGCTCGTAATGGCCGTATGGTCATATTCATTAGCGTTCATACTCCTTTCCACGTTTCTGTCTGAGTGGCTCATATGGCACCGCAATGATCTTGTCACCCTGCCTGAAAAATCTCTCCGGCAGTTTGAATTTTGCCTCATATTTCTGCGCCAGTTCTTTCGGCAGACTGAGAAATTTTTCACTTTCTGCAGGGGCATAGCAGATAAAGAATGTACCGAAGATAATGTCCACCATCTCCCGGCTTTCTGCTCCTTCCCGCTCAAAATAAATTGCCCGGTTGGGAGGCAGGCCGTTCATTTTGCCTTCTTCATTGCAGATAATTGCGACTTCATCCATATACGGCATAAACTCCTCAATGTCGCCGCCGACAATACGCTGCATGGCTTCCAGGGAATCTTCCATCTCGATCATCTGGGGATATTTCCCCGGTTCCACAAGCAGTACGGAAAGTTTCTCTGCGCTCTGTTCATTCATCCGCTCG
>CAKSOR010000665.1 GCA_934477985.1 uncultured Eubacteriales bacterium | reverse complement strand
GTAAGAGAGCTCGACACGCGCTATGGCGTCTCGCTGTTCAGCGCGAACAGGATATTCGCGGAGCTCTCGTACCGCCGGCTGATCTGTCTTGACGGCAAGAGCTGAATTACATCGGCGATCCGGAGCATCGGACCGGAAAACATTTCGTCGCGTCTTCGCTCACCGTGCGGAAGAGCACGTGAAAAAGCGACGTGTCAGGTTCTTTTCCCACGAAAAAACAGACTCTGACAGGCGTTTTCTCAGAAATTTCCGGCTCTTTACAGAAAAAACGCGAACCCGGAATTCTCATCGGGTTCGCGGCTTTTGGTATAGTGGTAAAAGGGGCTGCCGCTTTTGCGACAGCCCCGAAAATCTTACTTGTAAACCTCGACTATCTGCTTCTGGACATTGTCCTCGACCTGATTCTTGACTCCTGCGTAATAGGTCGGAAGCGCGGAACCGCTTGTTATGAGTCCTATCACGTCGAATCCGGTCGCTTCGTCATAGAAGGACGCGCTTTCGTTTATGATCGGGATCATCTGCTCGGACTCGGTGTCGCGCGAGACCTTGAGCGTAAGCGCGACGTCGAAGAAGGCCGGGACAACAGTGTTGTACGAGACGGCCGACATAACTTCGAGAACCGCTCCGGTCAGCTCTTCACGGGTGTTCGTCGTCGGGATGTAGGAGAGTCCGGCGCAGTTGCCGATTCTCGCGTTATATCCCTCCTGCGACTCGTCGAGCTTCGGATACGGAATGAAGCCGAAATCGTCCTCCATGTCGCGGCAGTTGTTCGTCATGTCGGCGAGCGAATTGTGATCGAACATGAGGAGTCCGCTCTTGAAGGCCTTGTCGAAGGTTCCGTAGGTCGTGCGCTCATATGCCGCGCCGTCCATCGCGAAGATCTCGTTCATCTTGTCGACGATCGCGATATTCTTTTCGGTATCGACCGTGAGAACCGGCATATTGTCCTTGTCCTTAGTGACAAGATCGCCGCCAAGTCCCATGAAGAGCGCGGGAACCTGCTCCCAGACCCAGCCCCAGTATCCGAACTGGTCGGTTCCGGCGGTGATCGTGCCGTCGCCGTCAAGGTCGCGCGTGCCTTCCTTTATGTCATTAATGAACTTGTCGACCGTCCATGTTCCGTCAAGCACGTCCTGATAGGGATAAGCGAGCTGAAGATCGTCGAAGATCCGCTTGTTGAAGGTGAGAATGTTCGAGAATCTCAGAATTTCGAGATTGTACATTCCGGTCATCGCGAAGACCTTTGTGCCGTAGTTTATGTCGCGGATGCAGTTTGAATACCAGTAGGGCTTCGAGAAGTCGATGTTCGGGAGCGTGTTCCAGTCGATAAAGCAGCCCTCGGAAATGAGCGCGGGCATTCCGCTGTGCTGAACGTGGATGTAGACGTCGTTCGACTCGTCACCGGCCATGATGAAGTTGCGGATCTGCTGGGTTCCGGTCGACTGATCAGCTCCGCCCGAGCCGAGTCCGCTCTTGACGAAGTTCAGGTGGATTCCGAGGCGTTCCTCAACGGCGCGGTTGCGCTCGTAGATCGCGTCCTCGACGATGTCTCCGGTCTCCTCCTCGACATCCATCGTTCTTACGGGATACGCGAGATAGAAGGTGAATTCCTCGCCGTCAAAGCGGATGTCACCGAGGTCGTCAGTCACGGTGTTGTCAGTGG
>CAKSOR010000664.1 GCA_934477985.1 uncultured Eubacteriales bacterium | reverse complement strand
GGGCGGAACCTTTCGGTCACGGTTATCAGTCCCTCGGACGCCGCCCAGCGGATCGCCTCGCAGTATTCAGACTCAGCGTCCACGTCGGTGTATGTCATCAGGTAGTCGACGACCGGCTCACCGGCGAGCTTCCAAAGCGACATAACGCTCTCGGCACGGGTCGCGGGCGAGTGATCCTCGGAGCGCGCCATTATCTTCGCGCCGGTCTCGGGAACTGTGAATCTGTAGTGGTAGATGCCGGTAATGTCGAAGTCTACCGGGTTCTTGTCCGCGTCGAAAATCTCGATACCGCGGAGCACCCAGTTTTCGCCGAGCTTCAGCCCGAAGCCGAAGCTCTTCCCGGACTCAGCCGGTTTCTCGTCGGCCTCGAATATGATATTTCCGAGCGTCTCGGCGCTGACGCAGCCGATATTCACTGTGTTTTCATTGACTTCCGGGGCGATCGGTACGCACGGCAGATCATCAGCCGCGAGTGCCGGCAGGGCAAGCATAGCGGCGGCAACAACAGCCGCGAACGATCGTTTCGCGTTTTTTAGCATAAGCGAAAACTCCTTTCGGTGACAGTAACACCAATACAGTATAATTGTACCATGATTTTCCGCTTTTGTCAAGAGAAAAATTAAAATTAATTCTGACTTTCGCAGTCGTTTTTACGATTTTTTTCGCAGATTCCGACCATATTCGCGTTTGAACGCCGCGGAAAGATGCTGCGGACTCGAGAATTTTAATAAAGCCGCGATCTGGGCGACATTCATCGTTGTGCTCTCGACGAGCCTTTCGGCGGCTTCGAGCCGCTTTATCATCAGATATCTCATCGGAGTCACACCAAATCTCTCGCGGAAGCTGCGGATAATCTGATTCTTCGAGAGAAAATAGCGCGCGGCAAGCTGATCGAGCGTGATGCCGGCGGTTATCGAGCGGTCGAGACACCAGCGTATCGCCTCGACGCTGTCCGGGCTCCGGCTCTGCTGAGCCCTTCCGACCGAGTCGCGCAGCAAAATCAGCAGCTCGTGAACGAAAAGCGAGACCCGCGCGAGCATCTGAGCCGGCGTCAGCCCGGAGTCGGACATCAGCCGGTGCGCCGATTTTATCAGGCGGTAAGCGTCTTCGCAGCCCTTCGCGATATAGCAGCCGCGCTCGGGCAGATAGGCGTTCAGCAGCAGCTCGGGAAGGCTTCCGCTGACGTTCATCCAGATTTTCTCGAACGGATCGCCTTTGTCCGAGAAATAGCTGTGCGGGAACTTCGCGTTGATGACGTACATGTCGCCCGCCTCGACCGTCTGAGTCCTGCCGTCGGCGCAGATGTAGCCCGAGCCGCTTATCACATATTCGATTATCAGCATATCGCGCGGCTCGTCACGGCGCTTCAGATACTGCGGGTCGGGGTACGAAACCCCGGCGAAGAACACGTCGAAGAGTTTATCCTGCGGGTAAGCGCCGATGTAAATTATGTCCTCGTTGCGGCGGTATGAGAGATCTTCCGGCATTTCTATTCTCCTTATGGTGATTTTTTATACTTTTATGGTGACAGGATATGTTGAAACACGGTGCTCCGGATGATATAATGTTCTCACACAAATGAAAGGAAGTGCATCAAATGAAACGCACATTATCAGTCATCCTGCTCGCGGCGCTGCTCCTCACAGTCTCCTGCGGCGACGGCGGAGCG
>CAKSOR010000663.1 GCA_934477985.1 uncultured Eubacteriales bacterium | reverse complement strand
CCCGCAACCTGCAAGGATACCGGAAATATTGAATACTGGACCTGCTCCAGCGACAAGTGCGATGGCAAGTTCTACTCCGATTCCGACTGCCAGAATGAGGTTCAGTCTGTTGTTACCGAAAAGAATCCCGCAAACCACGTCGGTGGGACTCGTGTTGAAGGCAAGCTCGATCCTACCTGCGGAAAGCCCGGCGCGACCGGAAAAACGATCTGCGATGGCTGCGGCGCGACGATTTCTGAATCGACCGTGATCCCCGCGACCGGAAAGCACAACCTTACTAAATATTGGATGTCCGAGGGAGACGAGCATTTCAAGCTCTGCACCGTCTGCCAGTCCAGAATAGACATAGCCGCTCACAGCTTCATCTGGGTCATTGACAAAAAGGCGACCGAGGAAGAGGGCGGAGTAAAGCACGAGGAGTGCAAGGTCTGCCGAGTAAAGCGCAGCGAAAACACTGAGATTCCGAAGCTTGAGCATAATATCAGCAAAAACTGGAACGCTGACGCTGACTTCCACTGGCACCCCTGCGCAAACTGCTCCACTCACTTCAATGAAGCACCTCATAACGAGAGCAAGGACTGGGTCATCGACAAGGCTGCCGGCTCTTATTCCGAAGGAATGAAGCATAAGTATTGCACAATCTGTGGGTATATCACAGTCAGAGAAACTATCCCCGCCGAGGGCGGTGGAATGATCCTTACGTTCTACACGATCAACGCCGCGTCCGGAGAGGGCGGTTCGATCTCTGATTCCGGTAAGAAGCTCGTTCCTTTCGGCGGAAACGCGACCTACACATTCACTCCTGACGCTGGTTACGCTGTAAAGGCGGTTATCGTTGACGGCGAGAATGTCGGAGTTATGGACGAATACACCTTCAAGCGTATTTCTGCCGACCACACGATAAGTGTTGAGTTCGAAAAGACCACATGGGAGAATCCTTTCATCGATGTTGATGAGAATGATGATTTCTTCGACGCGGTCAGATATACATATGAAAACAACCTCTTCAAGGGTATTTCTGAAAATGAGTTCGCGCCTGATCTTACGATGACACGCGCTATGTTTGTCACTGTCCTCGGCAGACTCGCTGACGCTGATGTTGAGAAGTACACCGAGATGTCCTTCACTGACGTTCCGGAAGGCGAATGGTATTCCGCGTATGTCGAGTGGGCAAATGAAAACGCGATAGTCCTTGGCTATGGCGACGGAACCTTCGGTCCGGAGGACACGATAACGACCGAGCAGGCGGCGGTGATCATTTCGCGCTACGCTGAGTTCTGTGGAATCGACATAAGCTCCGACATTGAGCTTGACAGCTTTGAGGACGCCGATGAAGTCTCCGACTGGGCTGCCGACGCTATGAGATGGGCGATTGAGAATGGAGTTTACGCTCCCGAAGGCAAACTTGACGCGAAAGCTTCGGCTTCGCGCGCGCTTGTCGCGAAGATGCTTTACGCTTACGCGACGAATTTCAAAGGCTGATAAACCCGGCATCAATTCAGACCTGATCTCTTATTGATGGTTTCGTTGAGAGCGGTCAGTTCGCGTTGAGCTGACCGCTCTTTGATTTCGGGGGAATAAATTGGAGGAAGTTTATGAAGAAACGGATAGTCAGTTTTATTCTGACAATTGCCATGATCATAACGATGATGTCAGGCATCACGATTCACG
>CAKSOR010000662.1 GCA_934477985.1 uncultured Eubacteriales bacterium | reverse complement strand
GCATCGCTGATGGACGAGCTCTCGATAAACGGCAAGCTCTGTTTCGCCTCGGGAGACGCGTCGCTCGGAATGATCAGCGGCATGATGTGCATGTTCTTCAACAAGACGCTGATAGACGAGCTGAAGATGGAAGACCCGTATGAGCTCGTCACGAGCGGTAAGTGGACCTTTGACAAGCTGCTCACAATGGCTGAAGCGGGTTATTCCGACATTAACGGAAACGGAACTGTCGACGAAGGCGACCGCTATGGACTTACGATCACCAACCGCAATCATGTGAACAACTTCATTGATTCATTCGACCTGCACATAACTCAGAGAGACGCAGCCGGAGTTCCGTATTTCACGTTCGGCGACGAGAAGGTCGTCGAGGCAATGGACAAGCTGAATAGCGCTCTCACCAATCTTCCCGGCTTTGTCGCCGAAAAGGAAAACGGCACGCTGTACACCAACACATTCCGCGACGGAAACGCGCTCTTCACGAGCGCTGAGTTCAAGGACAGCATAAATCTGCGCGACGTCACCAGCGATTTCGGAATAATCCCGTATCCCAAGTGGGATGAGGCGCAGGAGGAGTATCTCGGCGCGGCGAGAAGTACATTCACTCTCTTCGGACTCCCGACGACGGCTGACTCGTCGGTCGCGGGAACGATATTAGAGGCTTTCGCAAAGGAGAGCTATGAGAAGGTCTCGCCGGCGTATTACGAGATCGCGCTGAAGGTGAAGTATTCGCGCGACGACATCTCGGCGCAGATGTACGACCTCATCCGCGGCGGCGTGAGATTCCAGTTCGGAATAACATATTCCGGAATACTCGACAATGTCTCAACATGGTTCAAGGGTCAGGTTGAGAATGGAAACTGGGCGTCGTATTGGGCATCGAAGAAGTCAGGTTGCGAGGAACGGCTGAAGGAACTGCTCGAAAAGATGGCTTAGGCGCGGTGGGGGTATACGTTGACGAAAATTCATGTAATCAAATAACGGATGACTGACCGCGACCGGAAATTCTCTGCACCACTCGGGATGAGGATGAGAGAATCAAATGGTCATACCTATGTCTTTGTCGGGCTTGAGCGCACCGGAGGCGTGATGATTTACGACATCAGCAATCCGTCAGACGCGGCTTTTGTAAACCACTGTGACCAACCATGTAACAAGCTGTGCGGGCAAACGCCCGTACGGCTTGTTTTTTTGCAGCGCATACTATACCGATTTACCTCTTGACAACCATCCCCGCCTGTGCTATAATATTTTCAGAAATTTTTTTCAGAGTCATGCAATAAAACATAAAGCTCACGCATTATACAGATGACAGGAGAGATAGGATCTATGTTTTGTATTCTGACAGCCGCGGTCTTCGGGCGATCGACCAAGACGCGCGAACAACCGAATATGAGCGAGAACGCCATACTCCGCGAGCATCTTACGAATGTAGCGTCCGGCGACAAAGCGGCGTTTTCCGAGCTTTACGATCTCACGAGGACAGCCGTCTACGGTCTTGCGCTGAGCTATATGAAGTCGGCTAACGACGCGCAGGACATAACTCAGGACACCTTTGTCCGCGTCTGGGAGTCCGCCGGGCAATATAAACCGACCGGTTCGGCAAAGTCGTGGATTCTTACGATATGCAGGAATCTCTGCCTCATGGAGCTTCGCAAAAGCGCTCGCACAAAGCT
>CAKSOR010000661.1 GCA_934477985.1 uncultured Eubacteriales bacterium | reverse complement strand
GCGTCAGCCGGGCGCGGAGCGCCCGGCTGACCGCCCGGTGCCACGGCTTGCCGCGGCACCGGGCGCTCGCGCGTATAGAAAATACTGACATCAGAAGCGGCGACGCCGCTTTTTTTACTTACTTTCCTACGCAGAAGCGGTGGAAAATTCCGTCGACAATCTCTTCGGTCACGCGCCTTCCGTCGAGCTCTGAGAGCTCTGTCAGCGCCGACTCGAGCTCAAGACCCGCTGTGTCGGGCGTCAGACCGCTTTCAAGCGCGTTAAGCGCCGATGACACATATCCGAGTGCCCGGGTCACCGACGCGTTCTGACGGGCGCTGAGAACGGTCGCGTTCGATGCCAGCTTATCTATATCGCCGATGCGGAAGAGGTCTTCGATCGCGCTTCTGAGTCTGTCGATACCCTCGCCGGTCTTTGCCGATACTGTCACGGTGCGGTCAAATGGTAGGATTATCTCCGCGCCGAGATCGGATTTATTGATGACGCCGAGCTTCGCGGCTTTGTATCCGGCGAGCTTTTCTATCAGCGCATTGTCTTCGGCGTTCAGTTTTTCTGAGCCGTCGAAGACCGCGAGGATGAGTTCGGCTTCGCCGAGCGCCGCGAGGGAGCGGTCGACGCCGATTCTTTCAACCTCGTCGTTTGTTTCGTGAATACCCGCGGTATCGACAAGTCGGAGCATCACGTGTCCGACGCGGACGGTCTCCTCAAGTGTATCGCGGGTTGTACCTGCCACGCTTGTCACAATGGCTCTGTCGCGTCCGAGAAGGCGGTTGAGCAGTGAGGATTTACCTGTATTGGGTCTTCCGACTATCACAGTCCTGACGCCCTCTGTGACGGCTCTGGCGCTGTCGTAGGACTCGCGGAGGATTGAAAGTTCGTCTCTGAGGTCAGTGAGCTCCGATTTGAGGTCGTCCGGAGACAGTTCGGAGAGGTCCTCGTCGGGGAAGTCGATCGTCGCGTAGACATTGGTGACAATGTTCTTGAGCTTTTCGTAGAGCTCATCGGCTTTCTTGCGGAAGACTCCGCGCTCCTGCGCCGCCGCCAAGGTTATCTGGTCGTCGCTCTCAGCGTCGATCAGCATGCCGACCGCCTCCGCCTGAGTCAGCGAGAGTTTGCCGGCGGCAAAGGCGCGGCGGGTGAATTCGCCCGGACCTGCCTGGCGCGCGCCGGCTTCGAACAGTGCTTCGAGCACCCTCTCGGTCAGGAGTATTCCGCCGTGGCAGCTTATCTCGGCAGTATCCTCGCCGGTATACGAGCGCGGCGCGCGGAAAATCGTACATATTCCGTCGTCGATCACTCTGTTATTCTTTACTATCGAACCGTGGGCAGCCTTATTCGCCGGGATTCCGGAAAGCTCGCCCTTTCCAGGTCTGAAGACCCTGCCGGCAATCTCTACGGCGTTTTCTCCCGAGACTCTTATCACGGCTATTCCGCCGCGTCCGTACGGGGTTGAGACCGCAGCTATCGTTTCGTTCATTTTATTCCTCCGGTTACTACACAATTAATGCTTTACTTTTGTGAGGATCGGGCGGATTTTCTGATCCGCCGATTCTGGAAGAGGATGAGTTTCAATTGCATGCTGTGGGTGTGCCGCAGGCGGCACGAAGTGCCGTCGACCTCGCCCCGCGAGGTCGATGAGGAGCGAAGCGACTCACCTGCGTTCGCCGCGGCGCAGCGCCGCGGCGAAT
>CAKSOR010000660.1 GCA_934477985.1 uncultured Eubacteriales bacterium | reverse complement strand
TGCAATGAAAAATTCCATATGCCCTCCTGTTCATAAGTTGTTGAGTATTTGTGGAAACTGTGTGTAAAAGAAAAACGTGCTGCAAAAATCGCTTGCGCACGTTCAAGAAAAATAAGGTGGGTTCAGATTGCACTTGTGAACAATCTGTTCACAAGCTGTGGAGTAAGTGTGCAAAACCGTTCAGGCATCACCTTCCTCCATAGCATCCACTTCGTACACCTCATAAGCGTCCTCTGCGTGGAGCCGCAGCCGTGCAGACAGATACTTTTCCACATTGAAAGCGTTCTTTGGGTCTGCATCCGCTAGGTATTTGTAGTTCGGATGCTGTGTCAGGTCATATTTGTCGGAGAAGAAAGGCCGTACACCGCGCAGCTGCAAAATGCACTTGCCGCCGTCCATGGTAGCCAGCTCATCCGGGGTCATAAGCTCCTTGCCCAGCTTCTGATAGTTCAGGCTGTGCGAAGTCTCCCGCCCGCGGGACTCGCCCGTGTTGAAGCTATCTATGGTCTCCCGGCCCAGCGCAGCGGACAGCTCTTTCAGCGTGGTGGGTTCCTTACCGCCAAGAAAAAGAGCGCTGTCACAGTTACCTATGATGGTGTCCGCATGGTCTTTGTACAGCGCTTTCAGCTGGCTCTGCGTTTGCAGCACCAGACAGGCAGAAATCTCCCGGCTTCGGATCGTTGCCATGAGCTTTTCCAAGTTGGGAATCTGACCGATGTTGGCGCACTCATCAATGAGACAGCGCACATGCACCGGCAGCCGGCCGCCGTGCTTATCATCTGCGCTTTCGCACAGCAGGTTGAACAGCTGGCTGTAGCACATGGAAATCAGAAAGTTGAACGTGCTGTCTGTATCGCTCATGATCAGGAACAGCGCCGTTTTCTGTTCTCCGAGGGTGTCCAGCGCCAGCTCGTCCTCTGAAGTGAGATTGCGCAACTCTGCAATGTCGAACGGCGCAAGCCGTGCGCCGCAAGAAATCAGGATGCTTTTCGCTGTCTTGCCTGCCGCCAGCTTAAAAGTTTTATACTGCCGCACTGCAAAGTGGTCCGGGGCGTTTCGCTCCAAGTCTGCAAACAGCCAATCCACCGGATTCTGAAAATCCTCATCATCCTCCCGCACCTGCATACTGCCCAGCATATCCAGCAGACTGCTGAAATTCTGCTCCTGCGGCGAACATTCATAATGCAGGTAAGCAATCAGCGCGGTCAGCAGCAGGCGTTCGCTTTTTGTCCAGAAAGGATCCCCGCCTTGGCCCTCGCCCTTCGTGTTCTCCATGAGTACGTTCACCAGTTTCAGAATGTCCTTCTCTGAATGGAGGTAAGCCAGCGGGTTATATCTCATGGATTTCTTAAAGTTGATGAGGTTCAGCACTTTGATCCGGTACCCTTTCTGTTGCAGCAGCGAGCCGCAGTTCACGATCAAGCCGCCCTTCGGGTCCGTGACCACAAAGGAACACGGATAGTCCGCAGAGTCGCATTGCAGCAGGTTCGGTGTGATGAAGAAACGTGTCTTGCCGCTGCCTGAACCGCCGATAACCAGCACATTTTTGTTTCGCGCCGTCTTCGGGTCCTTGGGACGGTTATTCATCGTCAGCCGTTCCGTTCGAGTCAAAATCAAATTATTCTCTGGTTTCGGGTCGATATAGGGAGCAATGTCCCGCGCTGTTCCCCAGCGGGCCGAACCATACTC
>CAKSOR010000659.1 GCA_934477985.1 uncultured Eubacteriales bacterium | reverse complement strand
AAACCGGTATCTCACAGCCGAGCTCGTTCATCAGCTCGCGTATGACCGAGACATGTCCGCGTCCGCCGTCCAATAAAATCAGGTCGGGGGCTTCGCCGAACGACTCGTCGGTCAGGTGCGAGAGTCTCCTCGAAAGCGCCTCGCGCATAGCTCCGTAGTCGTCGATTCCGTCAGTCGACTTTATCCTGAAGGTTCTGTAATCGCTCTTCCTGAACCTTCCGTTCTCAGCGACGACCATTCCGGCGGTGATATTGTCCTTTCCGAAGTTCGAGATGTCGTATGCCTCGATCCGGTCGGGGACTACCTCGAGCTTTAAGAGCTGCGCGAGCTTCACGAGCGTGTCGTTGTCCTTCTCGGTCTGAGCCTTGTAGAGGAGCGCCTGCTGCTTCGCGTTGTCGCGGACCATGTCGCAGAGGTGCTTCTTGTCGCCGCGCTCGGGCGTGCGGATGACCGTCTTCGCCTCGGACTTCGAGTTGATGTGCTCGGTCAGGGTCTGCATGTCTTCCCCGGGCAATTCGAAATCTAGCAGAATCTCGCGCGGGACGTACTCGCGCAGGTTGTAGAGCTCCGAAATGAATCCGGTCAGCGTCTCCTCGTCGATTATCTGGTCGGCGTTGAAATTGAAGTTCTCGGTGTCGGTGATTCCTCCGCCGCGGATGTAGAAGACCGAGATGCACGAGCAGACCTCGTCGGAATAGAGCGCGATGACGTCGGCGTCCATATCGGGCGGACCGACGACCTTCTGCTTCTGCCAGAGCTTCGAGAGCGACTCTATGCGGTCGCGGTACTTCGCGGCGGCTTCGAACATCAGGTTATCCGACGCGTATTCCATCCGCTCGCGCAGCGAGTTCTCACACTCCCTGAACGAGCCGCGCAGGAAGGGCACGACCTCCCTGAATATCGCCTTGTAGTCCTCGGAGCTTATCTCGCCGGTGCACGGACCGCAGCAGATGCCGATGTGCTTGTTGAGGCAGGGGCGCTCCTTGCCGATGTCGCGCGGGAACTCGCGGTTGCAGGACGCCAGCCCGAAGGTCTTCTGCACCGTTCCGAGTATCGAATAGACCGCCGCGGTGCTCGAGTACGGACCGAAATACCTCGCGCCGTCGGCAAGCCGCTTTCGCGTGACGCTGAGCTTCGGAAAAGGGTCGTTCAGCGTGAGCTTGAGGTACGGATACGTCTTCGAGTCCTTTAAGCGGATGTTGTACTTGGGCGTGTACTGCTTGATGAGCCCGTTCTCGAGCGACAGCGCCTCGATCTCGGTGTCGGTCAGGATATAGTCGAAGCGGAAGACGTTCGAGACCATCCGCCGTGTCTTCTCGTTGTGGTGCGCCGACTCGTGGAAGTACTGCGAGACGCGGTTCTTCAGCGCGCGCGATTTGCCGACATAGATGACCTTGTCGTTCTTGTCGCGCATTATATAGACTCCCGGGCGGAGCGGGAGCTTGTTGGCTTTCCCGAGCAGTTCCGCTCTCCGCTCGTCAGGCGTCAGCTGCGGCATAATATCCCTCCTCACACAGAATTTTCCACCGGGAACAAAAAGACGAGTCCGGAATTCCCGCGACCCGCCAGTTTGCGCTCTTTGCTTCGAAAATTATTCGCCGAAACCGGTGTCGATGAGCTCAGCGAGTCCGTCGAGAGCTTCTTTTTCGTCGTTTCCGTCAGCGATGAGAGTGATGGTCATGCCCTTGGTGATACCG
>CAKSOR010000658.1 GCA_934477985.1 uncultured Eubacteriales bacterium | reverse complement strand
CCCCGAGGACGGCGCTTACACCTCAAAGGACGATGTCGCGCTCTATATACACACCTACGGTCACCTGCCGTCGAACTTCATCACAAAGTCCGAAGCCCGCAAACTCGGCTGGAGCGGCGGCTCGCTTGAATCTTACGCCAGGGGCTGCTCGATCGGCGGCGACACCTTCGGCAACCGCGAGGGTCTGCTTCCAGCCAAGAAGGGGCGCGTCTACACCGAGTGCGACATCGACACCGCCGGAAAATCCTCGCGCGGCGCGAAACGCATCGTCTTCTCGAACGACGGGCTGGTCTACTACACCGACGACCACTACGAGAGCTTCGCTCTGCTCTACGGGGAGGAATAACTATGAAGGTTTTCATAATCGACGCGGAAAAGCTCACCGAAAAAACGGCGGCGCATGAATATCTGAAAAGCCTGTTCGGCTTCCCCGACTACTACGGGAAGAACCTCGACGCGCTCTACGACTGTCTCTCCGATCTCGTCGGCGCGGTCGTCATCCTCCGCGGCGAGCCTGACGGTTACGCTGAGCTCGTCGCCGGTGTGCTCGATGAATGCGCCGCCGACGGAACTATAAAGCTGATAAAACAGGTCGCCGACGTTGGCGGCGGTCAGAACTCTGATACACAAGGGAGTACCGATAATGAAACTTGACGCGAAAGAGATAGCTTCCCTGCTCCGCACCCTCTCAAAGACCGCGAACACTCACCGCTTCACCTCGGCGGTCATCGCGGCGGCAGGCGCGGGAACACGCATGAACGCCGACCGCACAAAGCAGCTGCTGACGCTCGACGGTGTTCCGGTCATCGTCCGGACACTGCTTGCGTTTGAAAGCTGTCCGGTCATCGATGAGATAATCGTCGCGGCGCGCGCCGACGAGCTCGGTTTCTACGGAGAGTTCCGCGAGAAATACGCGCTTAAAAAGCTCGCGGCGGTGATCGAGGGCGGCGAAACCCGGCAGGAATCGGTGCTGAAGGGCTTCGAGGCGGTCAGCGGCAAGTGCGAATTCGTCGCGATCCACGACGGCGCACGCTGTCTCATCACGCCGGAACAGATCGAAAAGGTCGTCCGGGCGGCTTATAATCACGGCGCGGCGACCGCCTGCTGCCATGTGAGCGACACGGTCAAGCGGGTGAACACGAGCGGATTCATCGAGGAGACGATCGACCGCGACACTCTTATGCTCGCGCAGACGCCGCAGGTCTTCAAAACCGAGCTCTACCGCGCCGCGGCGTATGTCGCAAAGGAGGACGGTTTTACGGCGACCGACGACAACATGCTCGCCGAGCACATCGGCTTCCCGGTGAAATACGTCGACTGCGGAAAATCCAATCTGAAGCTCACAACGCCCGACGATCTCGCGGTCGCGGAGATTCTGCTTAAAACACGCGCGGACGGTCGGGCAGACTGAACCGCCCCGCGTGACAATATATGGAAAGAATGGCACGCTCTTCCGGCTTGCCGTTTTTTTTGCTGAATTTTAATATCGGTTTGCTCAGGTTTGAATTGACAAACAACATAAAATTTGATATAATAGACCTGTTCGATAACCCGACTTTAGCGTATCAAATTGGCGACGAAAGTCGGCAATTTGATTGACAAGTCGGGAGGGTTATCGAACAAGTCTAATGTATATGCATGTTACAATAATCTCACGAAAGGAATCAAATCAATGAAAAATTTTCGCTTCATCTCACTG
>CAKSOR010000657.1 GCA_934477985.1 uncultured Eubacteriales bacterium | reverse complement strand
GAACAAAGCAGGACGACTTCGAGCCGTCGTCGCCATAGCACTCGCATCCGAAGAGCGGGACGCCGAAAAGCTTTCCGTCGTGAACGAGCTCAAGCTCGAAAATCATTTCCTCGCCGCACAGATAGCCGACGGCGTCTTTTGTGGTTGAACCGCGAAAATAGTTTGCCATTTTAATTCTCCTTAATCTTAAAGCCGGACGCTCATTTTCCGAGAGCGACTGACATTATTATCGTAAGTGTAAGTAAAAACGCGAAGTTCACGACGAGGAAGAGTCCGATGTACTGTCTTGTGCGACCGGGATAATCCTTCGTGTACTCGCGGAAGGTGATGAGGCTTGCGAGCGAGGCGATAAGCGTGCCGACTCCGCCGATGTTGACGCCGATAAGCAGCTCGCGGTAATTATCGGTGAACTGCGACAGAAGTATCGCCGACGGGACATTCGAGATGAACTGGCACGAGAGTATCGAGAAAAGCAGCGTGTTCTTGTTCAAGAGCCCCGAGACGAAATCCCGCACCGGACCTATCCGCGCCATGTTTCCCGAGAAGACGAAGAAGGCGGCGAATGTGCAGAGCAGCGGGTAATCGACCAGCTTCAGCGCCTTGCGGTCAACGAAAATCAGCACTGTGGGAATGATGATAAGCCCCACCCAGTATGGAATTCCGCGAAAGACAATCGCCGTAGCCAGCGCGAAGAGAAGCGTGTAAACTATCGTCTTTCCCTTAGGAAGCGGGTCGACGGTGTCTGCGGGAAACTCGATCGGCGTCGGCTTCACGATGAAGCAGAGCGCCGTGATAAGCAGAATCGATATAACGAACGGCAGCGCCATTATTGACATGAACTCGCCCGCCGGAATCCCGAATTTCGTGTAGAGATACAGGTTCTGCGGATTTCCGAACGGAGTCAGCATTCCGCCGAGGTTCGCCGCGATGTTCTGTAAGATGAAAGTAAGCGCCGTATAACGTTCGTTGCCCGTGCCCGAGAGCACGAAATACCCGAGCGGCAGGAAGGTGATGAGCGCCATGTCGTTTGCGATGAACATCGAGCCGATGAAGGTAATGTAAACCACCGCGATGACACAGAGCCGGATATTGCGGAATCTCTTGACAATCCCGCGCGCTAAGAGGTAGAAGAAGTTGATATTCCTGAACGCGCAGACGACCGCCAGCACGCAGAAGAGGCAGGTCAGCGTCTTCAAGTCAAAGTAGCCGAGATAAGCCCTGTCTGGCGGTACGATGAACGACGTGACCAGCGCCGCGATGAGCGCTATCACAAGTACGGTATTCTTCTTTACAAAGGCTTTCAGTTTTCCGGCAAAGCCCGAGGGTTCGGGCTCGGGCTCGCCGGGATGATAGCCGTGGATATTGGGACGCTTTGTCGAAAACGCGACGAATCTCATTCAGCGGGAGTCTCCGAAGGCTTCGCTTCGCGCGTCTCTCCGAGGTTCGGCGAATACATCTCGCCGTTTTCGCCCTGATAGAGTCTCATGTAATCGATCGTGTAGGTCACCGGGTACTTCACGTTGTCGTCAACCACCTTGCCGTCGGGTATCCAGGAAGCCTCAGGCGTGAAGAGGAAGTTGTTGAGGATTATGTAACCCGGGGTGTGGAAGCCGTCCATGCCCTTGTACTTGCCGAAATCTCCGGTCTCGGCGGTTATGTCCATCGTGCAGTAGTCCTCGCCGTCGACCGAGAAGACCATCTTCTCCTCGTCCCAGTAGAAGCCGTAGGTGTGGTA
>CAKSOR010000656.1 GCA_934477985.1 uncultured Eubacteriales bacterium | reverse complement strand
CTAAAACCGCCTACCGAACAGTGCAGAAGCTGCTCTGCGGAGGCGAATGCGAAATCAGAAAGGTCTTTGAGGCAAATGGCTGAACACCTGTACAAGCAGATATACAACGATCTTCTGCGAAAGATCGAATCCGGCGAGTATTCGAAGAATGACAAGCTCCCGACTGAGCACGAGCTGATGACGCTCTACGGTGTGAGCCGCGTCACGGCTATGACCGCGCTGAATCTTCTGCGCGACAACGGCTATATCCTGCGCATGCCGAAGGTCGGTTCGGTCGTACGCGAAACGCCGCGCCGAGGTCCGCGCGGAAACATTCAGTTCGTCACGATCTCAGCAAGCAATTCGATTCCGGGACTTTATGAGGCGATCTGTGCGGAGGCGGCGAGATACGGACTCAACGCGGTAATGTACGATACCCACCACAGCATAGACGCGGAGAGAGAATGCCTGCGTTCGATACTCTCGCGCAAGGTCGCCGGGGTCATCTGCTATCCGATAAACGGCGAGTTCGGAAATATCTCGGCGCTCAGGCAGCTGAAAAACGCCGGAGTTCCGCTTGTAACCGTCGACAAACGCGTATGGCTTCCTGACGATTCAATCCCCTGCGTGACGACCGACAACCGCCGCTCGATGTATGAGCTCACCTCATGGCTCATCGAGAAGAAGGGACACCGGAGAATCGCGTATTGCTGCGCGCTCTTCAATCAGGCAAACGCGCGCTACCGTTTCAAGGGATATGTCGAGGCGCTGATTGAGCATGGAATCGATTATGATCCGGCGCTGACAGACGAAATTGAGAGTCCGGTGATGCCGTATCGACCGGCAAACGCGGAGTACGCGAATTACCTGAACTACCTGACCGAGCTTCCCGACCCGCCGACCGCGTTAGTCTGCGAATGCGACTATGTCGCGATTTCCGTGATGAAGTACGCAAAAGAGCTTGGAATCAGCGTTCCGGAGCAGCTCTCGGTCGTAGGGTTCGACAATATCGATATGTGCGGGATGCTTGACGTGCCGCTGACGACGATGGAACAGAATTTCACCGACATCGGCAGGACGGCGGTCGACCGCCTCATGGCGATGATCTCCGGCGACCCGGTCGAGCCTCTGACCGTCTTCCCGGCAAAGCTCATTGAGCGGGCTTCGGTGAGAACGCTGGAATCAACTTAAAGAAACGCGTACACTTCCCTCTTTGCGGACAAAATTCCCGCGTAATAGATCCTTCCGGAGCTTTTTCCCTTTCTGACCGTCACAGCGAGCGCGGCGTTTATCAGAACCGCGGAAATTACCTTTCCGGCTGTCAGTCCCCACGTATCCCTCTCCGGCTTGCGGGGATAGAACGCTTTGTCCACCAACGGTTGAGAGACTTCCTTTCTACACCTGTTTTGTTGTAGGTTCCGAAAAAACTGATATCTCAAAAAGCCCAAGCCACGGTTTCGGCGTGGCTCCTGAGGCGTATAAACCTCAAAAGGTTCATCTTTGCCACACGACAATCAAAGCGATTATCGCAATTACGTCGGCGATCAGAATCCCGGCGATGAGCTTTCCATACGGGAACTCCTTCTTTACGTTTGTCTTCTCGAATATCCTCGGCTTATCCTCCGGTCGGTCGACCTTGGGAGTCACCACCCGCGCGACAGTCTTCGTCTTTTCCGGTTGCCACGGCGCGTCAGAGCGCGTGCAGTCCATGACTTCCACAACCTCGCCGCGCCAGAGCGCGTTGTTGCTCCCGAACGGCA
>CAKSOR010000655.1 GCA_934477985.1 uncultured Eubacteriales bacterium | reverse complement strand
GAAGAGCCGTCCGAAGCCTATCCCGGCAGGCGCTACAACACCTCCTACCTGATCGACCGCGACGGTTCGGTACTCGTGAAATACCGCAAGCGGCACATAACCTTCCGCGCCATAGCGGGCGACGGAATTCCCGGAGAGCGGATAGTCACGGCTGACACCGACATCGGCAGAATCGGGCTCTCGACCTGCTTTGACATCGGCTGGCGCGGCGACTGGCAGGCGCTTGAGGACGCCGGAGCGCGGATCGTCGTCTGGAACAGCGCGTATCACGGCGGAAAGCTGCTGAACGCCTACGCCGCCGTACACATGTACTACATCGTCACGTCGGTCTGGAACGCGCCAAGCCGGATAATCGACCCGTTCGGAAACGACATAGCCGGGAGCTCCGGCTGGGACGCGTTCGCGTCGGCAGAGATTGACCCGCGCGCCGAAATCTTCCACTTCGACCACCACGAGGACATGCTTCCGAAGCTCCGCGCGGAGTACGGCGACCGCGTCTCCTTCCGTGTCGAGCCGCTTGGCAACATGTTCGAGCTCTCTGTCGACGACCCGCTCACGCTTGAGGAGGTCAAGGAAAGGTTCGGACTCGTGAATTACCGCGATTACCACAAGCAATCAACCAATGACAACGCAAAGCTCCTCGCGGAGTATCCGGAGGAGTAGGAAAATCTATATGAAAAGACTGACATTTTCGACTTTAGGCTGCCCCGGATACAATCCGGGAGAGATAATTTCGCTCGCGAAGCGCTTCGGGTTTGAGAGCATTGAGCTTCGCGGGATAGGCGATGAGCTGGATGTCGACTCAATTCATTGGCTTCAGCCCGGAAATCTCGGAAGCACGGCTGATCTCTTTGCCGACGCCGGGATAAGAATCTGCTCTCTTGACTGCTCGGCGTTTCTCGCAAGACCCGGAGCGAGGATGGGAGAGTGTGTTTTCGCGTCGCACGCCGCGGCGAAACTCGGAGCGCCATTCATACGCGTCTTTGGCGGAGGCACCGGGGAACGTGACATTGAAACAGCCGCCAAGCGGACAGACGAGCTCTGCGCGCTCGAACCGACTGTCACGGTGCTTCTCGAGACGCATGATTCCCTCAGCGACGCCGAACCGATACGCTCGTTTACAAGCCGCGTGAAGCGCCCGAACTTCGGCATTCTCTGGGACGTCGAGCACACGATCCGCGCCGGAGTGGACTCGGCTGAATTCGTCGCTGAGTTCGCGCCGCTTATAAAGCACGTGCATCTGAAGGACTACAGCGAATCGGGGCTCTGTCTGCCGGGCGACGGTCTTGTTGACTTCTGCGGAATACGCGACCTGCTTGAGAGCGCCGGGTATCAGGGGCTTTTCTCGCTTGAGTGGGAGAAGCGCTGGGTGAGGACTCTGCC
Organism: uncultured Eubacteriales bacterium; assembly: GCA_934477985.1. Lineage (GTDB taxonomy): Bacteria > Bacillota > Clostridia > Oscillospirales > CAG-272 > Flemingiibacterium. The sequence goes on along the minus strand of CAKSOR010000655.1, from coordinate 358 downwards.
GGGCATAGAGACTGCGCTTGAGCGGTTTATTGAGATTATGACGTGAAGCGGCAAGGCGATGGAAATATTCTCATATATTTTATTGACAAATGAAGTTGGCGGTGATATAATATCTTTGAAATCTTATAGCGGACAGCGCGGTGGAATCCGTGCCTGAGCTATTACAAATGAAAGGAAAACCACAATGAAACTCAATGGCAAAAAAATCAATTTTCTCGGAGACAGCATCACAGAGGGCTGCGGAACAAGCGGGAAGGGACATTTCTTCTCCGACCTGATCGCCGCCGACACAGGCGCTCTCTGCCGCAACTACGGAATCGGCGGAACGCGAATCGCACGCCAGCAGAAGCCCTCAGCC
>CAKSOR010000654.1 GCA_934477985.1 uncultured Eubacteriales bacterium | reverse complement strand
GTAGCTCCGAGGATTGCCTTAATAAGTCCCATAGTTAGCCTTCTTTCTTGTCGGGGGCGGAAAACCTCCTTTAACAAGTTGTCTCCGACAACTTGCGGAAAGGGGCTTTCCGCCTCGAGTTGCCGCTTGCGGCAACTCGTCGACACCCCCTCACCTCCCCCAAACCTTTTTAAACAATAGGTTGTTGGCGGCATTAACGTTTATCACGGTGAATGATGGTGTGGGTGTCGGGGACAGCTATTATGCTATTCTGGTCATTTGATCAGTACAGAATATTCCCGACGAACTCCGTGCCGTCCGACGCGGTCGGGACGACCTCGACCCCGAGCTTCTCCGAGAGCTCATCGAGCTTCATGTCGTCGAGAAATATCGGCTCGTCAGCCTTCAGCGAGACCCGCGGGATGAGCAGCCGGTCGCCGAGCTCCCTGTCCTTCAGCTGGTTATAGAGATCCTGCCCGGTCAGAAGCCCCGCGACGGTGATGTTCTTGCCGAAGAAGTCGTTTTTTATGAGATACACGTCGCACCCGAGCGTCGGAACTTTTTCCATCAGCGTGTCAACGAGCGACTTTATGAAGCCGTACGCCGCCGCCCCGGTCGCGATCGAGACATGCCTTGGAGTCTCAAGGTCGTAGCCGTCGAGATATTCAAGCTCCTCGTCGAACTCGGAGCGCATCGAGCGGATCATTCCGACGCCGTTCTCGATCTGCGGGTAGCCCTCGTAGTAGTCCTCGCCGGGGATTTCGCGCCCGGATCTGACGTACATCTCGTCGCCGCAGAAGAAAATCCTTGAGCCGTACTTCTCAAGGCACTCAGAGGCGAAGCGGTCGACCTGGTCGATGACGACTCCGGTCTCGTCGGGGGTGAAGGGTTCAAGTCTGCATAACCCATCGCGGTGGTCGGTGATACCCGCGGGGACAATCGAAACGCCCGAAAGGTGCGGACAGAGCTTCACCAGATCGTGCATTGAGCGGTCGAGCTCCGCGCCGTCGTTGATCCCCTTGCAGAGGACGATCTGGCAGTTGAGCGTGATCCCGGCGTCGGCGAAGCGGCGCATGTAGGAAAGCACCTCGCCCGCGCGTTTGTTCTTCATCATTTTCACGCGCAGATCGGGGTTGGTGGTGTGGACAGAGATATTGATCGGCGAGGTTTTCATCTCGCAGATGCGGTCGACGTCGGCGTCGGAGAGGTTGGTGAGCGTGATATAGTTGCCCATCAGGAAGGAGAGACGCGAGTCGTCGTCCTTGAAGTAGAGCGTGTCGCGCATGCCCTTCGGAAGCTGGTCGATGAAGCAGAAGACGCACTTGTTCCGGCAGGAGTGCTTTTCGTCCATCAGGTAGGTCTCGAACTCAAGCCCGATGTCGGAGTACTCGTCCTTCTTTATCGTGACGTCAAAAAGCTCGGCGCCGCGGTGAATCTTCAGCGTGATCTTTCTTTCGGTCAGCCGGAATCGGTAGTCGAGCACATCGTTTATGTCGTGATCATTTATCGAGATAAGGTAGTCGCCCGCTTTGATCTTGTGCTTATCGGCGGGCGAACCCCTTTCGACTCCGGTTATTCTGACCATATCAGAGCGCCACAATTGTCGGCTCGTGACCGACAGCCGGCAGGATTTTCCCGAAGAGGTCAGCCGTCTTTATCCGGAGGCTGGAGGTGTTGACGCAGGGGTGACAGCCGAAATACTCGCTTTTCGCGATGTCGGAGTCGACGAGGAGGGTCACGTTGTGGTCGTGGTCGTTCATCAG
>CAKSOR010000653.1 GCA_934477985.1 uncultured Eubacteriales bacterium | reverse complement strand
TCACGGAGCGGGAGTATCTTAGAGCAAAGAAGTATTACCTGAAGCTCACCGGCGCGGATATTGTGCTGGCTGGGTAATCAAAACCACGAAAAATCCGTGGAACTCCGAAACATTGGTTCCACGGAATAAGCCGCTCAGGCTTCATGTGCGTTTTTTACATTTTATCGCTACTTTTTTATCGCTACTTCCACCAATTTGTAGCGATAAAGTGATCCGGTCATACTCAAAGCTTTCGGTTATCATGGGAGCGGATAAGTCCAATCACCCATTATCCCTCGTCTCAAATTCCGCCATGAACCGTTTCATCAGAAACGCGCAGAAATACGGGAACGTATATATCTTATCGCTGTAACCGATATTATTGAAGCTCAGTTTGAAGCCATAGCTTATATCCGGATACTTATCCGACTCAATAAGCGTCCGCATGGATTTCGATTTTCCGGTGCGCGCCTTTACCTCAAGCGGAATCAGCGTGTCTCTGCCGCGGATGAAGAAATCTTCCTCAAGCGTTGAATCCTCGCGCTTGTAGTAAAACAGATTATAACCGGATTTTACAAGTGCCTCGCCGACCACATTTTCATAAAGCGCGCCTTTGTAGACTCCGAGATTCCGGTTGGCGCGAAGATCGTCTCCCGCCTCCTCGTCGAGCAGCGAGACGAGAAGCCCTGTATCCGCGAAGTACAGCTTGAATTTGTCCGGATCATAGTTCCCGTTCAGCGGAAGCTCAGGGAACTCGAGACAATAGCAGATATTCACGATTCCGGCGTCGACCAGCCACTCCGCGCAGCCGCGGTAATCGCGGAAACGCGCGCCCGACTCAACCTTTGAGATCTGGAATTTCTTGTTGTCCTTGGCGAGCTGCGGGGCTATACGGTTGAACATATTCAGAATGCGCGTCTGATCTACTCCTTCGGCGTATTTGCGGATGTCCTCTTTGTAATCCTCGATGAGCTGTCTCTGCGTGTCAAGCGAGCCTTCGAATGTTCCCCTCGTTATATATTCGCTGACCACAGCCGGCATACCGCCGAGAATGCAGTAGTCGAGGAAGAGCGAGTGATAGACATTCATTTCAAGCTCGTTGAACGGCTTCATGTCCTTCATGTGACCGAGCATTTCGTCGATCGTGTCTCCTGAATAGCCTTTCGACCAGAGAAATTCCTCGAAATCCATCGAGCGCATTGTGTAATCGGTCTTGTAACCGACGCTGTTGTGTTCGATTCTGCGGTAATTCACACCGAGCATTGAGCCGCTGCAAATCACGTCGTATTTTCCATCAATCCTGAAGAATTTCAGCGATGTCGCGATATCCGGGAACTCAGTTATCTCGTCGAAGAAAATGAGCGTTTTGCCGGGTATAAATCGCTTAGATGGGTCTATGCGCGAGATATTCCTGACAATATCCGCCGCGCTGTAGCCGTCCGAGACGATCATCTTGTATTTCGGGTCGCTGACGAAATTTATGTCTATGACGCTCTCATAGTTCTTTTTCGCGAAGTTCAGGATGGATTCAGTCTTGCCGGTCTGACGCGCTCCACGGACTATAAGAGGTTTGCGCTCCGGGTCTGATTTCCAGTTTTCAAGAAAGCTGTCGATCTTTCTTCTGAGGTACAATGTTATCGCCGTCCTTTCATGTATATCTATATTATACACTATTCGCGGCGAATAGTCAAGATGAACTCACAAAAAATCAGCGAATAAAGTTGGTATCATCACATTTTTATACCGAACGCAATATAAAAAGCCATAC
>CAKSOR010000652.1 GCA_934477985.1 uncultured Eubacteriales bacterium | reverse complement strand
ATCCGTTGACGTTGATACAGCGTCGTCGGACGTTTCGGGATCGGTTGTTCCTGAGCCGCAGCCGGTCAGGATGAGCGCGAAGAGAAGTGCGAGAGCGGTAAAGCGTTTCATGTGATACCTCCTTAATTTCTTTAGGAGAATTATATCACATTTGACGCGGAATGTCAATAGTTTTTACTGAAATGATTCGAGAAGTGTTTCGAGTTTTGCCATATATTCCGACTTTATCGACGCGAGCTTGGAGGCAATTGCCTCGTCCTTGCTGTAGATGCCGTTGCGGAACGCCTCATATGTAGACGCGGCTCCGAAATGGTCGGCGTAGATATACGCGAAATCATAGCTTGCGCTCTGGAGGATTATGTCGAGCATATCGCGCGATTCCTCGTCGCGGATGAGTTTTCCGTAGAGTGTTTTCTCGTAGAACGCGGGGATGACCTGCTTGTAGCTCTCAGCGGCGAGAGCTTCGGTTATCGTTCCGGTGAACTCGAGGTCGGCGGTTATCGGGACCAGGAATGCGCTGGTGCGGTCTAAGTAGAAGGAATGATAGCCGTCCTGTGCCTTATCCCACTTCGGGTAGGGGAGAATTCCGAAATCGGCTTCCATATCGCGCAGATTTGCCGCGTAGCCTATCCATGAGGTCATGAATAACGCCTTTCCGGACGGGAAATCGCTCTCGTTCTTGAGAGAGAATCTTCCGTCGTCGCAGATATAGGCGTCGCCGCTCTCGTTGATGAACTTGAAGACCTTTTCGTAGAGCGAGAAGAACTTCTCGGACTCGTTGAACTGGTTCGGGATTCCATTGCTGTCGCGCGAGACCATCTTCATGTCGGCGGCGTAGAGGAAGGGAATTGTGTGCGTGTAACGGTTGCATGCAAAGCCCCAGCGGTCGTTTTCGTCCATGACTCCGTCGCCGTTGAGATCATTTGCTCCGAGCGCGCTCAATCCGATCAGCTTGTCGAGTGTCCAATCGCCGTTCTTGACAAGTTCATACGGATCGTCCATTTTTACCTCGTCAGCGACCTTTTTGTTGAAGAATATCGCAAGCTTGACCTCGTTGAAGAGAAGCGACAGGTCACCGACCGCGAGATAAGCTGTGTCATTTATGCTCGATTCCTCGATATAATCGCTCTCCCACCAGGGTTTATCAAAATTGACGATCGGCATTATATGCCAGTTCATATAGAGACCGTTGAGCGAGCCTGACGCCGCTTTGTAGGAATACGCCGACAGCAGCTGATACTCATCGTCCCCCGCCTCAATAGACTTGTTCGCGAGCTCGAGGACATTTCCCATAGTTCCCTCGCCGTAAGCGTGCGTTACAATTTTGACTCCGAAGCGCTCCTCGACAGTGCGGTTGCGGTTGTAGACAGCGTCGTTGAGCACGTCGCCGGTCTGCTCCGAGTCGTACTCATAGGTGAAGTCGGTGCGTGACAGGATATTGAACTCGCGTCCGCCGTAGTCGACTGTCTTGAGGTCGTCGCTGACGAGCTGGCGCTTTTCGGCGTCAGAGAGGTTCGAGGTGTCGGGCGCGGTTGTCGTGTCCTGTGACTGATTCTGGTCGTCGGTCGTTTTCGGGTCGGTAGTTCCAGAGCCGCAGCCGGTCAGGATCAGCGCGAGAAGAAGTGTTATTGTGGTGAATCGTTTCAGCTTCATGTATAGCCTCCTGAATAAATGAAAAAATATACAAATGCCGGGGGGGGGTGAACTAATTTCTTGTATATTTATTATAACACACGTAACAAGTTTTGT
>CAKSOR010000651.1 GCA_934477985.1 uncultured Eubacteriales bacterium | reverse complement strand
GGACTCTCCGGCGCGCTTTTCTGTCATGCTGCATGGTGCCGCTTAAAGGATACTACTACTCTGTAAATTCTAAACCTTCACAGAATGTAAACTATTTGTATCTTCCGTCTTACAGCCATGACTTCAATCCTATCGAAAAGCTCTGGTCAAATATTCTGTAATTACCTGAGCTGATTTGGAAATTTGATTCAAATGACGCTTTCGGGGTAAAATTCCAAAACCCCTTGCTAAATCCGGAATTTTGTGGTAGAATATATAGGGGACTATTTTCTTTCCCCGAAAATGAATATTGAATATCAGAATGAAGAATGAATAAAGATCAACATGGAGGAAAACATGGAACAATACCTGGAATGCGGTAAGGTGCTGAACACGCACGGCGTCAAGGGCGCTGTGAAGATCGAGTCGTGGTGCGACTCCCCGGCGGTGCTCTGCGAGCTTCCGCGGATGTACTACGAACGGGTGAAGAACCGTTTCATCGAGCTTGAGGTCGAAAAAGCCTCGATCCACAAGGGCTGCGCGCTCGTTTATTTCAAGGGCATAAACACCATTGATGACGCTATGCCGCTCAAAAACCGCGTGCTCCTCGCCGACCGCAAGGACATGAAGCTCGGCGCTGACCGCGTCTTCATCGCCGACATCATCGGTCGCGACGTCTTTGACGAGTCGACGAACAAGCGCCTCGGTGTGCTCACCGACTTCATCGAGAACGCTTATCAGGCGCTCTTCTGCGTCACCACGGAAAACGGCGATGTACTGATACCCGATGTCGACGAGTTCATAGGTCACATAGACGAGTCGGGCGTATATCTCCGTCCTATCCCAGGGATGTTCGACGAGCCCGAGGTCATCGAGCCGGACGACGAGGTGCTGACGCGCGGGGACGAAAATGAGATTTGACATAATGACCCTCTTCCCCGAGGTCGTCGACACGGTGCTCCACTCGAGCATAATCGGCAGGGGAATCTCCGCCGGACACCTTGAAGTCTGCTCGCACAACATAAGAAGCTACTCGAAGGACAAGCACCACCGCGTTGACGACACTCCCTACGGCGGCGGAATGGGCATGCTGATGGGTCCGCAGCCGATCTACGACTGCTACAGGGCGATACTTGACGCGCAGAAATCCGCCGACCAGGCGCGCTCTGAGACAAAGCGTAAGGTCGTCTACATGTCCCCGCGCGGGAAGGTGCTCACGCAGAAGAAGGCGTTTGAGCTCACACAGCTTGACAACCTCATAATCCTCTGCGGACACTATGAGGGAGTCGACGAGCGGATAATCGAGGAGATAGTCGACGAGGAGATCTCGATAGGCGATTACGTGCTGACCGGCGGCGAGATGCCCGCCTGCGTACTGGTTGACTGTGTGGCGCGGATGCTCGACGGAGTGCTCGCGAACGAGGACTGCTGGCGCGGCGAGAGCATCGCCTCAGGCATGCTCGAGTATCCTCAGTACACCCGCCCGGTCGAGTTCATGGGGCGGAAGGTGCCCGACGTGCTTCTGTCGGGTCACCACCTGAACATCGAGCGCTGGCGGCGTGAGGAATCGCTGAGGAAGACTCTCGAGCTCCGTCCCGATCTTCTGGTCGGAAAAGGCGTCGGTTTCGACCGCCCGGAGGAAAAGCATGAAGAAAATGTCTGAATCCGGGAACAAAAACGCGGGTAAGAGCGTCAAAACTATAGCGGTCATGATGGGCGCGACGGTCATCGCGAAGGTGCTCGGCATGCTACGGGGAATATTGCAGGCTGGCGCTTAC
>CAKSOR010000650.1 GCA_934477985.1 uncultured Eubacteriales bacterium | reverse complement strand
AAGGTAATCAAGCGCTACCTCGATGATGTTCTGACGAACCTTTTCGGGGTTGTCAAAGTTGTCGGTCAGTGCCTGCGCGTCGGCAATCATGATGTTTACAGCGTCAAATTCGCCCGAATTCTGCAACGCGACGCGGCGTTTCAGCGAGCCGATGTAGTGCCCTATGTGAAGTTTTCCGGTCGGACGGTCTCCGGTGAGAATAATTTTCGGCATGATGTTCTCCTTTTGTAAATTATTTGTTAATTTTTAATGTCAATTCATATGGTGCATCGCCATCGGCGCAGATTGTCGCGAAACGGACCGGCAGCGTTTTGCCCTTCATTTTCAGGCTCGCGGTGAGCTTCACTTCTCCGCTCGCGCCGTCGAATGGGATATCGACAATTGTCATGTGCCCGCAGAGGTTGTAATTTTCTTCGTCGGTCAGCTCGACACTTGACGAAATGCCTGCGCATCGCGCGGTCAGTGTTAATTTGCCCGGCAAACCGACACAGCCGTCGTTGACCAGCCCCAATGTCAGCCATTTGCGTTCACCAGAACGCGTCAGCCAGACAATCGACAGTCTGATCCGGTAGCCGATTCGCCGCGAAAAGTCGGTGAAAAGCTCCGGGTAACGCTCAGCCGCGTAAAGCGTGTCGGCTGGATTGAAGCCGATCGCGGCGAAATGGCAGCCCCAATCGCATTTCAGGTCTGGAAGCTCGAGGAAATTCTGGTAATGATTGTCGATTTTGGCATTTTCCGGACGATTTTCGAGCGGAATTATCGTCTCGGTGACGACCGCGGCGTCCGGGCGGCGCAGAAGTCCCCATTCGGCTTCGGACGCCTTGAACCAGTTGAAGTATGAATCGCGTCTGAGCCAAGCGCCGTTTTCGAGCGCCTTGCGCCCCGATTCATATTCGCAATGGTGCGCGTTGATGACTATTGGCGTCTTCTTGAACGCAAAATTGTACATATTGATGAATTTCTCGACGCAAATGTTAAATTTTTCATGGTTTCCGATGACCGAATCGTCAATGCCTCGCATCTGTGGACCGGCGTGATGTCCCTCGCCCCAGAAGCCGAAGCCTGACAGGTCGACATACGAAAGTGCCGGATCAGCGTCGAATCGCTCGCCGAGCAGCTCGGTCAGCTCGCTCCAGAGCGCGAAAAATTCGTCGGAATAGAGCGGCATCAGCCTGCCGCCGCCCGGAAATCCCTCGTCGGCGAGCTCAAGCGTCGGTATTTCGCGCGCGAAATCGGGGATCAGCGACTTTTCGGGGTTCGACGGCGAGCACTGCATGACGCGCAGACTCCAGCTCTTCCCCGACTGCCGGACGGCTTCGAGCGCTTCCTCGAATTTCGGCGAAAGGTCAAGTCTGCCGCGCGTTGTTTGCACGTCGCGCCAGCCTACACGAATGTAGAGGTTGTCGGTGAACTGATATTTCGCCGCCGCGAGCATCTCGTCAAATGTCGGATAAACCGGCGGCAGCCTGTGCGCGTCGTCGAACGGGCGCTTTGAGCCCCGCAGCTCGGGCGCGTGAATGTTGATCATGTGGTCGCTGAGCAGCATCGACATGATGCCCATTCCGGGGTTCGGCACGTGCGACTTCGTCGGCGGAAAATAGCCGAGCTGCTCCGCCGAGCGGCTTTCGAATCGGTTCATAATGTCTCCTTTAAGAAAAAAGAACGTCCGTACGGGCGTTCTCTGGTGCGAGAGACGGGACTTGAACCCGTATGGTGAACCACACGCACCTCAAACGTGCGCGTCTGCCAATTCCGCCAC
>CAKSOR010000649.1 GCA_934477985.1 uncultured Eubacteriales bacterium | reverse complement strand
CGACCGTCGACCCGCGCCGCCCCGACTGCACGTATCCGTTCAAGGATCTCGCGGGCGTCGGCGTCGCGTTCAAGCTGATCTGCGCGCTCGAAACGGTGCTCCGCAAGACCGAACCGCTGAAAGCCCTCGGTTTCGCGGTCAAGCGCTACGCCGAAATCATCACGCTCGGCACGATCGCCGACGTCATGCCGCTGACCGGCGAAAATCGGACAATTGTAAAATACGGTCTCCGCTGCCTCGAGCACCCGTCAAACCTCGGTCTGCGCCGCCTGATGTTCGCCGCGTCGCTCACCGAGCCCGACGGCACGCTCAAGCGCCGGATGTCCTCGACAACCGTAGCGTTCGCGCTCGCCCCGCGGATCAACGCCGCCGGGCGCATGGAATCGGCAAATCTCGCGCTCGAGCTGCTGCTGACCGAGTTCCCCGAACGCGCCGACGCGCTTGCAAAGCGCCTTTGCGAGCTCAACTCGCGCCGACAGGACCTCGAATTCTCGATCGCGACCGACGCGGAGCGCCTGATTTCGCTCCAGTGCCGCCCCGACGACCGCGTCATCGTCGTCTGCGGCGAGGGCTGGCATCACGGCGTCATCGGCATCGTCGCGTCGCGCATCACCGAAAAGTTCAACCTGCCAACAATCGTCCTGACCGACGACGGCGACGTCCTCAAGGGCTCGGGACGCTCGGTCGAGGGCTTCGAACTGATCGGCGCGATTGGCAAATGCGGCGACCTGCTGACAAAATACGGCGGGCACGCGATGGCTGCCGGACTCAGTTTAAAGCGCGAAAACCTCGAAAATTTCCGCCGGAGGCTCAACGATTTGGCTAAAATGACCGAAATTCCCGCGCCAAAACTGCCGATCGACCTCGAACTCGACCCGAACGAGCTCGATCTGCGGCTCGCGAAAGAAATTTCGCTCCTCGAACCGTTTGGCGCTGGCAACCCCGAGCCGGTTCTCGCGGCACGCGGACTGACGATCGACGAAATTTACCCGCTTTCGGGCGGCAAACACACGAAGCTGACGCTCAGAGCGGGCGCACGGCGCTTCACCGGGCTGCTTTTCGGGCAGAAAACCGACGAATTCGGCTTCCGGACGGGCGATGTCATCGACGCCGCGTTCAATCTGTCGCAGAATGATTTCGGCGGCAAAATATCGCTCCAGCTTTTGTTAAAAGATTGTAAATAATTGTAATTCACCGCAAACCGTGCATATATAATAAGGAAGAAAAAATGGACGAAGAAAGAATCCCGCAAACCGGGAACGCAGTTCAGAAAATCACCGTCGGCGCGCCGACCAAAAAACTTGACCTCGACCCCCAGTACGAGCCGATCGCCAACCTCATCGACATGCTCGTCAAAACCGGCAAAAAGTACGATATTCAGAAGATCGAGCGCGCGTACCTGTACGCCGCCGAGCTGCACGCCGGGCAGTTCCGCGTCAGCGGCGAGCCCTACATCTCGCACCCCGTCGCGGTCGCCGAGATCGTCGCCGGGCTCGAGCTCGATACCGACTCGATCTGCGCCGCGCTTTTGCACGACACGGTCGAGGATTGCTCCGAAAAAACCAGCATAAACGCCATAAAAGAGCAGTTCGGCGACGACGTTGCTATGCTTGTTGACGGACTTACTAAGTTAGTACAATTAAATATCGAGGACAAAGAGGACAAGGAGATCGAAAACCTCCGCAAAATGTTCCTCGCGATGTCGAAGGACATCCGCGTCATCTTCATCAAGCTCTGCGACCGGCTTCACAATATGCGCACGC
>CAKSOR010000648.1 GCA_934477985.1 uncultured Eubacteriales bacterium | reverse complement strand
ACATCCTCTACGGAAGGCTCGACGCGACCGACGAGGAGATCGTCGCCGCCGCCAAGCGCGCGAACATCCACGACTACATAATGTCGCTTCCGAACGGCTATGAGACGAAGATCGGCGAGCGCGGAGTCAAGCTCTCGGGCGGACAGAAACAGCGCCTGTCGATTGCCCGCGTCTTCCTCAAAGACCCGGCGATACTGATTCTCGACGAGGCGACCAGCGCGCTCGACAACACAACCGAGATACTCATTCAGAAGTCGCTCGACGAGCTTTGCAAGGGCAGAACCACGCTTGTGGTCGCGCACCGTCTTTCGACGATCAAGCACGCCGACGAGATCGCCGTCATCTCGGACGGACGCATCACCGAGGAGGGCACACACGACGAACTTCTGGCAAAGAACGGAACCTACGCCGAGCTCTACCGCGAGCAGTTCCGCGAGGAATGATTTTGGCACATCGAGCCGTCGGGTGAAAAAATAGGCAGTTGACATTTATTGTCTATTGAAGCCCGACCGGCTTTGTGGTATAATTTAAACATGAACCAAGGAGGTCTTGCGAATTGAAGATCGACCAGACTGTAAAACACGAAACCTCATACATCGCCGCTGTCGCGCTTATACTGAGCGTGCTGATGGAGGCTGTGTTTCTCGTGATCGGGCAGTGGAGCTATAAGGTGCTGCTCGGAAACATCCTCGGAGCGGGGATCGCCGTGCTGAATTTCTTCCTGATGGGACTGACCGTGCAGGACGCGGTTACCCTCGATGAAAAGCAGGCGCGCGAGAAGATGAAGCTCTCGATGACGCTCCGTTCGATGCTGCTCATGCTGACCGCCGTGCTCGGCATCGTCGTGCCGTTTCTGAACGCTCCGGCGACTATCATTCCGCTCTTTTTCGTGCGGATCGCGGTCGCGTTCAGACCGATACTTATCAAGGAAAAGAATTAGACCTGTTCGATGACCCGACATAAGCGTATCAGATTTGCGACATAAGTCGGCAATTTGATTGACATATCGGGAGGTTTATCGAACGGCTCTATTGGAATCAGCGGGGAGTGAAGACCCCGCCTGTTCGTGTTGTTTTTTTGTGTGAGGGCAACTGCCCTCGCGCTGAGCGGCAGACATGCCTGCCGCCGGACGCTTCGATGAGAAGCTGCCGATAATTTTGCAGCTGAATAAAATTCAAGGAGGTGAATCACGGATATGAAAACAAGGGATCGCCGTTTTGTACTTATCGACCGGCTCTATCTCGTGCTGGCGGTGCTTCCGCTTCTCGCGGGAATGGTGATAAAAGTTCTGACGACACCGGCTTCGGAAGGCATTGAGATCACCGGCGCGCGCATCTATTTCACGATACCGATGCCGCTTCAGGATCTCCCGATAACCGAGTCGCAGGTCAACTCCTGGCTTGTCATGCTGACGATATTCTGGCTTGTCAAGTGGATGGTCCATGGGCTCTCTGAGCGCGCCGACACAAAGCGCCAGCTCGTCTGCGAATGGATAATCGAGAAGACCGACGGACTCATTGCCGACAATATGGGCGCGAAATATTTCTCGCATTTCGGACCGTTCGTCGCCGCGATCATGTCGCTTTCGGCTTTTTCGAGTCTCATCACTCTGATTGGGCTCTATACGCCGACTTCCGATCTGAATGTCGTCGCCGGATGGGCTGTGCTCGTCTTTATTCTCATCACTTACTACAAGAATAAATGCGGATTCGTACATTATCTCAAGAGCTTCGCCGACCCGCCGCTTCTCACCCCGCTCAACGTCA
>CAKSOR010000647.1 GCA_934477985.1 uncultured Eubacteriales bacterium | reverse complement strand
GATTTGCACCGCTCGCCGGAGCGCCGGGCACACCCCACGCAACCACGGATAGTATGGTAGGCACAAACAGCCCCCAGTGAACGGGTGCGGGTCAGACGGACTCGCACCCGTTTTCTTATGCGGTGGCGCGCGGGGCAGCACTAGCGCACTCAAAGGCGTCTCTCTTAAATGCCAGAGTTCGACTATTCGATCTCTGCAAACATCCAACTTGCGGAATCAAAATGGTCCAACTTGCGGACTCAGAAACGTCCAACTTGCAGATTTCAAACGGTCCAACTTGCGGACTTTAGAGGTAAAATGACCGTAGAAGAGGGAGGCTCAAATGACACTGCCAAACACACGCTATTTGCCCCGCATCGCGGATCAAATCCTTTCCCGAAAGCTCAAATCATCGGGAGCCGTTCAAATAAAAGGTCCCAAATGGTGCGGAAAAACAGCGACTGCCGAACAAGCCGCGGCAAGCTGCATCTACATGCAGGACCCCGACAATCGATACAGCTACACGCAACTTGCGAACTCTAAGCCCTCGGTCCTGCTTAGAGGAGACAAGCCCCGCCTAATCGACGAATGGCAGATGGCTCCGCAACTATGGGATGCGGTCCGATTCGCCGTAGACCAAGAGCATGGACGAGGGCAATTTATCCTAACCGGCTCCGCCACGCCACGGAAAAGCGAGATGCCAGCCCATTCCGGCGTCGGACGAATTGCTCGAATGAACATGCGCCCCATGTCCCTAATCGAATCGCAAGAATCCACTGGGTCGGTTTCACTGGCGTCTCTTTTCGACGGACAAACAGATGTGGCCGACCTTGTCGATTTTGATATTGAACGCATTGCCCACGTTCTCTGCAGGGGCGGATGGCCAGAATCCGTAACCGAAAGCAGCCAAGATGCCGCGCTCGCAATGGCAAACAACTATATCGAAGAGCTCCTCGATGCGGACATCGATGAAATCGATGGGGTGCGCCGCAATAAAACCTGGATGGCTCAAATTGTACGCAGCTATGCGCGCAGTATTTCGTCCGAGGCATCTCTATCGACCATTGCAGCTGATATGCAAGGGGAGCCGCCCTCAAGAGACACCGTCTCTGAATATGTCGATGCCTTGACGCGCGCCTGCGTTTTCGAAGACCTTGAGGCATGGGCCCCGCGACTTCGTTCGAAAACTGCTGTTCGAACAAGTCCAACGCGCCATTTCTGCGATCCATCGCTTGCGGTCGCAGCCCTGGGGGCAACGCCTCAAAAGCTCTTGGAGGATTTTGAAACATTTGGGCTTCTGTTTGAATCGATGTGCATCCGTGACCTGCGCACCTATATGGATCTGCTTGGCGGCAAGGTCTACCACTATCGGGACAAGACCGACCTTGAAGCCGATGCCGTACTCGTGCTGGATGACGGCAGGTATGCTCTGGTTGAGGTCAAGCTCGGCTCAAAGCCTATAGACACTGCTGCCGCCAATCTCAAGAAACTCGCATCTAAAATCGATGCGACCCACCAAGGAGAAGCGTCCTTCTTGCTTGTCCTGACTGGAACCGCAACTGCCTACCGACGGGATGACGGCGTCGTAGTCGCGCCGCTTGCTTCACTGGCGCCGTAGGACAACTGGCATACAACAGCGGGCGCGGAAGCCCTCCGTAGTAGAATCTGAACCACTGGATTGCCCCGTACAAAAGGAGATTTCCCATGCATGATGTTGGAATGAACATGAGCCAGCTTGCCATGAGCGTCAAGCAGGTCGACGACACCATCGAGCTCGCTCACGAGTGGAG
>CAKSOR010000646.1 GCA_934477985.1 uncultured Eubacteriales bacterium | reverse complement strand
CACGCGCGGAACACATATTCATGCACAACGCATATAATGAAAATGGATAATTTATCGTCAAACGGCATAAATTGTAAATAAATAGATATTTTTGCGGTTTCCTCTTGCATTTTTACGCGAAATATGGTATAATATAAGTATAAACGCCCGATAAAATGCAATTCACAGGATCACAAATTGCATTTGGCAGAGCTCGAAAAGGAGAATTCTTAACATGGAATATTCGTCTTACACTAAAACTATGCTGAAAGCCGAACTCACGCAGCTCGAAAGCCAGTACGAAGTCTTCAAAGGACTTGGTCTGAAGCTCGACATGTCGCGCGGAAAGCCGAACAATGAACAGCTTGACATCACAGAGGGGATGCTCGGCATCATCGACAAAGGCGACGACTGCCGCGCGGAAAACGGTCTCGACTGCCGGAATTACGGACTTCTGGATGGTCTCCCGGAGGCGAAAAAGCTCTTTTCGGATGTTTACGGCGTCCCCGCCGAAAATATTCTTGTCGGCGGAAACTCAAGCCTCAATCTGATGTACGACACGGTGGCGCGCGCGATGCTGTACGGCGTTGTCGGCAGCGAAACTCCGTGGTGCATGGTCAAAAATCGCAAGTTCCTGTGTCCCTCGCCCGGATATGACCGTCATTTTGCCATAACCGAGAGTCTGGGCTTTGAACTGATCACCGTCCCGATGACCCCGACCGGACCGGACATGGACGTCGTTGAGAAGCTGGTCGCGTCGGACGACTCTATCAAGGGCATCTGGTGCGTGCCTAAATACTCGAATCCCGAGGGTATCACCTACTCGGACGACACCGTCCGCCGCTTTGCCGCGATGAAAACCGCCGCGAAGGACTTCCGCATCATGTGGGACAACGCTTACGCGGTGCACGACCTCGTCGACGACGGCGACAAGCTGCTCGACATTTTCGCCGAGGCGAAGAAATTCGGCACGGAGGATCGTATTTTCTACTTCGCGTCGACCTCGAAGATCAGCTTTCCGGGCTCGGGCGTCGCGATAATGGCGGCGAGCCAGTCGAACCTCAAGCAGATCAAGTCAATCATGACTATCCAGACTATCGGCGCGGATAAGCTCAACATGCTTCGCCACGTGAAGTATTTTGTCAACGCCGACGGAGTGCATCGTCACATGAAGCTGCACGCGTCGATCATCCGCCCGAAGTTTGAAATCGTGCTCGATTCCTTCGAAAACGAACTCGGCGGGCGCGGAATCGCGAACTGGACGAAGCCGAAGGGCGGATATTTCATCAGCCTGAACGTATTTCCGGGCACGGCGAAGCGCGTTTTCGAGCTCTGCAAGGAGGCGGGACTCACGCTGACAACGGTCGGCGCGACCTTCCCGTACGGAATCGACCCGAACGACACGAACCTGCGCATCGCTCCGACCTATCCGAGCCGCGACGACCTCAGAAAGGCGTGCGAGGTGCTCTGCCTCTGTGTCAGACTCGCCGCGGTCGAGAAGCTGATAAACGCGTAAAAGCAAAAACCTCCGCGAAATACGGAGGTTTTTCCGCGTCCTACTTGACACGCGCCCAAAAACATGGTATAATATAAGAAGAAAAAACTTTTCTATAAAAGAGGAAATCAAATGAAAGACATTCGCGATATCTACGAATCCCCGTTTTCGACCCGCTACGCGAGCGACGAGATGCAGTATCTCTTCTCGCAGAACATGAAATTCCGCACCTTCCGCAGGCTCTGGATCGCGCTTGCGAGGGCGGAGCAGCGCGCCGGACTCGACATCACCGACGA
>CAKSOR010000645.1 GCA_934477985.1 uncultured Eubacteriales bacterium | reverse complement strand
ATCAAGATGATGAGTGATTCGGGAGCGCGCGGTAATATCACTCAGATGAGACAGGTCGCCGGAATGCGCGGACTGATGTTCGCGGCAAACGGTAAGACCATGGAAATGCCTATCAAGTCCAACTTCCGTGAAGGACTTAATATACTCGAATACTTCGTCGCGGCAAGAGGAGCGCGTAAGTCGCTTTCTGATACCGCGCTGAAGACGGCAGACTCGGGATACCTGACCAGACGACTGGTCGACGTCTCGCAGGACGTTATTGTCCGCGAGGACGACTGCGGCACGCGCCACGGTATCTGGGTCTCGAAGATCGTCGACGGCAACGAGACGATCGAGCCGCTGAAGGACAGACTTGTCGGACGCTTCGTCATCGGCGATGTCATCGACCCGAACACCGGCAAGGTCATAGTCGCGGACAACACGATGATTACCGACGAGCAGGCTGACGAGATCGTCAAGGCAGGCATCGAGCGCGTTCTTATCAGAACCATCCTCGAGTGCCGCGCAAAGCACGGCGTATGCTCGCACTGCTACGGCATGGATCTGGCTTCGTCCAGACCGGTCAATGTCGGCGAGGCGGTCGGTATCATCGCGGCTCAGTCGATCGGCGAGCCTGGTACTCAGCTTACGATGCGTACCTTCCACACCGGAGGCGTCGCGGGAGCGGACATCACCCAGGGTCTTCCGCGAGTCGAGGAGCTCTTCGAGGCACGCAGACCGAAGAAGTCGGCTATCGTCACCGAGACCGCCGGAACTATCCACATTCTCGAAAACAAGCGCATGCACACGATCAACGTCACGGCGGACGACGGAAGCGAGACCTCGTATCAGATCCCGTTCGGTGTCCGCATGGTCGTCGAGGACGGACAGCATGTCGAAGCCGGAAAGGCTCTCACCGAGGGCTCGATCTGCCCGACCGACATTCTGCGCATCAACGGACTCGACGCGGCGTATGACTATATCATCCGCGAGGTTCAGAAGGTTTACCGACTCCAGTCGGTTGAGGTCAACGACAAGCACATCGAGGTCATCGCGCGCCAGATGACGCGCAAGACTCACGTCGAGGACGCCGGAGACACCGGACTGCTTTCGGGCTCGGTCGTCGATCTGCTCGAGCTGGAGCACGAGAACGAGAAGATTCAGAAGCGCATCGACGCCGGCGAGGTCGATCTCAGACTCGCTGTCGGCACGCCTGTGCTGCTCGGCATCACGAAGGCGGCTCTTCTCACCGACTCGTTCCTGTCGGCGGCGTCCTTCCAGGAGACCACGAAGGTGCTCACCGAAGCCGCTATCAAGGGCAAGGTCGACCACCTGCTCGGACTCAAGGAGAACGTCATCATCGGTAAGCTTATCCCTGCCGGAACCGGTATGGAGTGCTATCGCAACATCGAAGTCGACAAGGTCGACGAAAACGGAAATATTCAGGCTACCTCCGAGGCGGTCTGACAAACTGGCGGCGGGGTCGGACCCGCCGCCTTTCTGATTCCGGAGAGATAATTATGGAAAATATTGTAATAAGAAAGTACAGAGAAGACGATCTCGCGGCGATGGCTGAGATCTGGAACGAAGTCGTTGAGGACGGCATCGCCTTCCCGCAGACCGAGAAGCTCGACATTGACGGCGCGCGGGCTTCCTTCGCGGCACAGACCTACAGCGGAGCCGCTGAGGTCGACGGAAAGGTCGTCGGGCTCTATGGATAAGCTGAATAATTCGGGTTTTCACGCGAAAAAGGCTTGGATTTGTGGGCTTTTTCGCGTGAAAACAACCTTAA
>CAKSOR010000644.1 GCA_934477985.1 uncultured Eubacteriales bacterium | reverse complement strand
CCCATAGCCTTGAAGAAGGTGTATGCCATGCCGCCGCCGATGATGATGGTGTCGCACTTGTCGAGGAGGTTGTTGATGACGCCGATCTTGTCGGAGACCTTCGCGCCGCCGAGGATGGCGACGAACGGGCGGACCGGATCCTCAAGGGCCTTGCCCATGATGGTGATTTCTTTCTGGATGAGGTAGCCGCAGACAGCGGTCTTGAGGTAGTCAGCGACGCCCGCGGTGGAAGCGTGAGCTCTGTGAGCGGTTCCGAACGCGTCGTTGACGTACATATCCGCGAGGGAAGCAAGCTCTTTTGCGAATTCGGGATCGTTCTTTTCTTCTTCCGCGTGGAAACGGACGTTCTCGAGGAGGAGGACTTCGCCGTCCTTGAGAGCGGCTGCCTTAGCCTGAGCGTCTTCGCCGACGACGTCCTTTGCGAGGACGGTCGGGATGCCCTTCTTGTTCAGGTCGTCAGCGACGATCTTGAGGGAGAGCTTCGTGATGTCGCCCTTTGCCTTTTCGAGAGCGGCTGCGGTGGCTGCCTCGCGCTCGGATTCGGGGAGAGCGTCGATCTTCTTCTTTTCCTTCTTGTCGAGGGCGAGCTTGTCGTCAAGGACATTGTGCGGTCTGCCCATGTGGGAGCAGAGGATTACCTTCGCGCCGTGCGCGATGAGGTACTTGATGGTCGGGAGAGCGCCGACGATACGCTTGTCGTCAGTGATGACGCCGTCCTTTACCGGAACGTTGAAATCGCAGCGGACGAGGACGCGCTTGCCGCGGAAGCCTTCGCCGATGTCTTCGATTGTTTTCTTGTTGTACATTTATTTTCACCTCATTGAATGATTTTGTAACTGCACTGCTTCGGAAAATATCCGTAGCTGACTTTTATTGTAGCACACTTTTCCGATTTTATCAACTGGTTTTTGTGAAATTTTTGCCGATTTGGAATTTTTTCGGTTTTGGACAAAATAAGTAAAATTATCGCATTATAAATTGGCTATTGTTGCGAGGATTTCTGATCGCATATCATCAGAATCCCTTCACCACCGCGTACATCAGCACCACCGCGCCGAGCGCTATGCGATACCAGCCGAACGCCGTGAAATCGTGCTTCTTTATGAAGTCCATCAGGAATCTGATGCAGATCATCGACACCGCGAACGCCGTCAGACAGCCGACTCCCAGCACCGCGAGCTCAACTCCGGTGAACCCGAAACCGAACTTCACGACCTTTAAAAGGCTCGCGCCGAACATGACCGGTATGCCGAGGAAAAAGGTGAACTCCGCCGAGACCGTACGGCTCACGCCGAGTATCAGTCCGCCGAGAATCGTTATTCCCGACCGCGAAGTGCCCGGCAGCACCGCCGCGATGACCTGGAAAAGTCCTATGTAAAGCGCCGTCCTGAAGCTCAGCGAGTCAAGATCGGTCACGGTCGGACGCTTCTTCTTGTTGAAGTGCTCGACGACTATGAAAGCGATTCCGACGACTATCAGCATCACCGCGACGGTTATCGAATTGTAGAACAGGTCGCCGATGAGATCGTCAAACAGCACGCCGACTATCGCCGTGGGCACGCAGGCGAGCGCGATCTTCAGCCAGAGCATGAACTTGTCTTTCTTCATTATGTGAAGTATCTCGCCGTTCTTTGAGAACGGGAAGATCTTGTTCCAGAAGATCACGACGACCGCCATGATAGCGCCAAGCTGTATGACGACGTCGAACATGTCCCAGAAGCCGTCCGAAACGTGCTTGAACTTGACAAACTCCTCAAGGAGTATCATGTGT
>CAKSOR010000643.1 GCA_934477985.1 uncultured Eubacteriales bacterium | reverse complement strand
GTATAGAGGCTGAGCACAGGCATTCCGTCCTTGTCCTTCGTGCAGTATGAGTTGCCAAAATAGGTCGCAAGATCGCGTATATTGTAGAATATCATGCCCCAGCGGTCGTTTTCGTCCATTGTGTCGTTTCCGTCGAGGTCGGACGAGACCTTCGCGCAGTATTCGCGCAGCTTGTCGAAGTACCAGGTGTCGGAATTCACGAGCTCATACGGCGAGTCGAGCTTGTTGTCCGCAAGAAGTCCGCGGTTGAAGAAGACGACCTCAAGTGATTCCCACATCGTCAGCGACGCGTCGCCAAGGCAGAAGTACATCTTCCCGCCGATAGAGACGTTGTCGTTGAAGCCGGAATACCACCAGGGCTTCGAGAAATCCACGTCTGTGCCGCTGAGCTCGGTCAGGTAGCCCTGGGTGATCAGCGAGACGATATAGCCGCGGTATCCGGCGACAAGATCGTAGGAATCGTCGTTTGCGAGGACTGACGAGCCGATAAGATCGATGAAGATCTGGCGTTCGTTCCATGTCCCGTCGGCGGCGATCGGCTTTATCCTGACGCCGTAGTCGCTCTCAACCTGAAGATTACGCTTGTATATCGCGTCGTTCACAAGGTCGCCGGTCTCCTCGGCAATATCGAACTCGTAGGATTTGTCGGTGCGGCAGAGGATGCGGTACTCGCGTCCGCCGAAATCATAGGACGGCTTCGGTTCGTCGGTCGTTACGTCCGAGACGGATTCAGGTGCTGTGACCTCAGAGTCTCCTGTCCCGCCGCAGGACATCACCGAGCACATGAACGCCGCGAGAAGAAGTGCGCAGAGAAAATGTTTCATTTTTGTTGCCTCCTGGTAAAAATTCTGTTTATATTATAGCATTTCGCGGAGTAATATGCTATAATGAATCTACTGAAAAGTAGAACGTATCTCTCGGAATAAGCTGTTTTGAGGAGGTCGGAATGAGTATAAAGGGGAGTATTGACCTGAGATTCGGTCGGAAGAACGAGGACGATTTCGATCTGTCCTTCGACCGGAACGACGGAAAAGTGACCGCCGGCTGCGCTCCGCACTGGCACGACTGCTTTGAGCTCATCTGCGTCCGCTCAGGGATCAGACGCGTGACGCTTGGCGGCGCAGAGTTCACGCTTGAAAAGGGCGACATCGCCGTGATACCGCCCGGCGTTGAGCACTCGACGTCAAGTCAGCCCGGCAAGGGCTTTGACACGCTGGTCTACGGCTACACGAGTACGCTTATCTACACGCCCGACATCTCGCTCACGAATCTCAGGTACTTAGCGCCGTTCAGAAAACCGCGGAATATGGACGAATACATCCTCCGCGGCGGAGAGAAGACCGAACAGCTCCGGCGGCTTATCGAGACCGGCGGCGCGATATTCAGAAGCCATGATCCGCTCCGGGTGCTGAAAATGCGCGCGAACATCCTCGGGGTACACGCGCTGCTCTGCGAGATATATTCTGTTCCCGGGCGCGGCGACCTGCCGTCATACATCGCTGACGCGCAGAATTACATCGAGGATCGTCTGCCGGGGAAAATATCTCCCTACGACATCGCCGCGGCGCTGCACATGAGCTACAGCAACTTCTGCCGTATCATGAAAAACGAGCTGAACATCACCCCGTCCGAACTGATCACCTCGATGCGCGTCGACCTTGCCGAGCAGATGTTGATCTCCTCGCCCGGAATGAGCGTCACCGAATGCGCCTTCGCGGCTGGATTCTCGGACACCAGCCACTTCATCCGGCGTTTCAGGCAGTACAAGGGCGTGT
>CAKSOR010000642.1 GCA_934477985.1 uncultured Eubacteriales bacterium | reverse complement strand
CAATCCGGTCAGCGAAGTCACGGTCTACAAATTCGCCGTCCCGGTCTTCGGCGTCATAGCGTCAGCTGTGCTGCTCGGCGAGAACATCTTCACGCCGCGGATAATGTTCTCGCTCGCCGCCGTCGCGTTCGGAATTGTGATGGTGAACTCGAAGAATATGCGAAGGTAAGAAAAGCTCCCGCAAAACGCGGGAGCTTAAATTATTCTGGAAAATCCCTCAAAAAATTTGTCTTGCAGGTTGGCAATTTTTGTGTTATAATTGTTATAACAAAATCTGAACGAGGTGAATTTCATGAACAAACAACTCAGCTCACTAACGCTCATATTCTGCCTCCTGCTCACCGCCTGTTCCGGAACGGCAATCGCGCCCGAGACGACCGACGGCACTCCACAGACCGGAACAACAAAGCCTGAGAGCACCGCGCTCAGCGACGATCTCGGCGAATATGATTTCAACAAGCGTAATTTCAACATCGTCTACAGCGCCGAGCAGCTCGGCGAAAGATGGCCATACACCTCTGACGAGCAGACCGGCGATATTCTTAACGACGCGGTCTACAAGCGCGAGACTAACGTAGGGGAGCGATTCAATGTCGACATCACCTGGTCGAGCACCGGCGGAGTCAACAGCGAGGTCGCGAAAGCGCTCAACGCCTCGGTAATGGCTGGCGACCAGAGCTATCAACTCGCCGTAAACCACATGTACGGCGGCTTCAACGCGCTGATCGCGGACGGTCTGCTTTACGACTTCAACAAGCTCGACGCGATCAATCCCGACAAACCCTGGTGGAACAAGTCAGCGCGCGAGAATCTCGAGATCGACGGCGTGCTCCTGACGATGTCGGGCGATCTTATTTACAGTTATTACGACGCGATATATTTCAACAAGCGGATTATGGACGAGCACAAGATCCCCTATCCATACGAGAAAGTGCTCGACGGAAGCTGGACCTGGGACTATCTCGCCGAGATAACCAAGGGCGTCTCGGCTGACCTCGACGGCGACGGAAAGTGGACCGACGCCGACCAGTACGGCTTTGTGCTCGACAAGAACGCGTCGACAATGACCCGCCTGATTCACTCAAACGGCATGGTCATGGCTTCGACCGACGAGAACGGACGTCCTTCGCTGAAGGGGATGATGAGCGACAAGCTCCAGACAGTCGTCGGTAGATACTATGATTTCGTCTGGGGCGACGACCGCTGCTATTACTCCGGAACGACCGGCGAGACCTCATGCGACGGAATGTTCGCGAAGGGAAACTCGATGATGATGCACACTCAGACCGGAAAACTCCCGGCTCTGCGCGACGTTACCTTTGAGTTCGGTATAGTTCCGCTCCCGAAGTATGACGAGGCTCAGGACGGCTACCACACTCTCGCGAGTACGCAGATGCTGCTCGTCCCGGCTGACATCGACGACCCGGAATTTGTCGGCGTCGTCCTTGAGGCGCTCAACGCAGAGTCGTACAGACAGGTAGTTCCGGTGCTCTACGAGGTCGTCTATCAGAACAAATACCTGCGCGACAGCGAATCAGAGGAGATGTTCGACCTCATAAGGGGCTCTATCGTTTATGATCTGAACTGGAACTACGGAAGCGGAAACAAAATCTCGTATCTCATAGCGAACACGGTCGGAAACAGGAATACCGACGTCGCGTCATTTCTGGCTTCGAACCTCGACGCGGCTCAGGCTGTGCTTGACAATGTCTACGATTCAATCGAGGAGATTTACGCTGGAAAATGAATCTCAAACTCATCTGTGAACCGGTAGATTC
>CAKSOR010000641.1 GCA_934477985.1 uncultured Eubacteriales bacterium | reverse complement strand
GATTCGCGCGGCGCAGGCTGCCGTTCTCGTCCGAGCCGAAGACGAGCGCCGGGAGGTCGGTGTCGGAGTAGAGATACCAGATCAGGCGGTCGACCGGCAGTTCCTCGGCTTTGCGCTGGTATTTCCGGAGCGCTCCGAGGAATTCCTCGCCCTTTCTGAAGTCGTTTTTCAGCGTGTAGAGCTTCAGCGCGTCGAAAAGGCTGCCGGTGTCGTCGGCGCGGCGGATCAGTGTCAGCTCGTCAAGTGTAAAGCCGAACAGCGGGCTTTTCAACAGACCGGCTAAGTAGATGTCGCGGTTCGGGTCGTCGATCGCGTTCAGCAGGCAGAGCGCCAGCAGCACCTCGGCGTTCTCGAAGAAATCTCCGCCTGTATTGTTGTAGAGCGGAATTCCGTGCTTCTCGAAGACCTCGCGGAACTCGTCGGCGCGCTCGGCGGCGCTGCGGAAAAGTATCGCGAAATCGCTGAATTTCAGCTTTGAGCCGTCGTTTTTTGTCTCCGATTCCATGAGCCGCAGTATCTCGGCGGCGACGAACTCAGCCTCGCGCGTGTCGTCCTCGTCGGGCTTTTCGAAAATCGCGATTTTTACCGGCGTGCCGGGCTCTTCGCCGACCTTCGAGTGGACGAGATCGTCCT
The DNA here is from genome assembly GCA_934477985.1 of uncultured Eubacteriales bacterium. GTDB lineage: Bacteria > Bacillota > Clostridia > Oscillospirales > CAG-272 > Flemingiibacterium. Next base: position 1,151 of record CAKSOR010000641.1, on the reverse strand, counting down.
CGGGGTAGTAGGGCAGAGCGCCGGTCGCGTTCGGGAAGACGGCGTTCGAGACGAGGTTCGTGAAGTCGATGACATTCCGGTCGCAGCGGAAATTGTTCGAGAGGAAGATTGTCCGTCCGCGCCCGCCATTGAATTCCTCGCGGTAGGACTCGAAGATGCCGGGCTCAGCGCCGCGGAAGCCGTAGATCGACTGCTTGACATCGCCGACCATGAAGCGGTTCGAGCGCGAGATCGCCGAGAAAATCGCGTCCTGCAAGGAGTTCACGTCCTGATATTCGTCGATGAAGATCTCGTCGAAGCGCTCAGAGAGGTTTTTCGCGAGCTCGGTCGGTGTGTCTTTTACAAGTATCGAGTAAGTCATGCGCTCGAGGTCGCTGAAATCGACGATCAGCCGGCGGCGCTTTTCCTTTGTGTAGCGCTCTTCAAACATCGCGAGAACTTCGTGGAGCTTTCGCAGCATTTTCGCGGTGGCGAGCTGGTTTTCGGAGATTTTTTCCGGCGTCAGCGAGAAGAATTTTTCGCTCAGGTCGGCGAGCTTTTTCTTGAATTCAGTGCGCTGATCCTTGGCGTTTGTGACGTCCTCGTCGAGTTCGCCGCGCACCGAACCGAGTCTTGGCGGGTTGTAGGAGTTCACATGCTCGCGGAGTCCGGCGTAATTTCCGGTCTTGCAGAGCGATTGCAGTCCGCGCAGGAAATCGGCGTCGTAGTTGAAGGCGGGCGAGTAGGCTTTCGCGAGCTTGGCGTCGCTGTCAAGCCAGGGAATTATGTCGGCAAAGCAGTCGAGGTAGCCGCGCGTCGAGTCGGCGATCAGTTCCATGACCTCGTGTCCGCAGCGGCTCGAGGCGAAATCCTTCCCGGCGTCGGATTCGAGCTCGGCGGCGAAATCCGCGATGAAATCAAGTCCCTCGCGGTAGGATGAGAGACTGTTGTAGAGCCCTGAAAATATGTCTTCGAGCGAGTCGTCGCCCTTCGTTCCGGTCAGCGCGTCGGCGAGGTTTTCGAAATCATCCGACTTGTAGAAGTCCTCGATCAGTTCGTTCATCAGACTGCGCGAGAGCAGCCGCGCCTCGGCGTCGTCGGCGATGCGGAAATCGGCTGAGAGCCCGGCGGACGTGAAATTCTCGCGCAGGATGTCGAGGCAGAAGCTGTGA
>CAKSOR010000640.1 GCA_934477985.1 uncultured Eubacteriales bacterium | reverse complement strand
GGTCTATGGTGATCGCCCTGTCGGTCGGCGTCGGGATGTCGATCGCGCTGTCGATGGTGCGTATAATTTTTGAGTTCAACATTCTCTACTATCTGATTCCCGGTTATCTGCTCTCACTCGGGCTGTCGTTCTTCGTGCCTGGCATCTACACGGCGATAGCGTTCGACTCGGGCGGAGTCGCGTCCGGACCGCTCACCTCAAGCTTCATACTTCCCTTCGCGGTCGGAATCTGCGCGAGCCTTTCGGGAGTTGACTCGATTTTGACCGACGCGTTCGGAATCGTCGCGATGGTCGCGATGACGCCGCTCATCACGATACAGCTCTTAGGATTCAAGGCGGTCATGAAGCGCCGCATCGCCGAAAAGATCGCTATGCAGCGCATTCTCGAGGCTGACGACGAGCAGATCATCGAGTTCTGAGGAGGTCTACATATGGAAAACATTAAAAAATCGACCGCGCCGGTCAAGCTGAAGCTCCTTGTGACGATAGTGAACCGCTCAAAAGCCGAGTTCTTCACCGACCTCATCCACGGCTTTGAGGTGAACATGCAGGTCGTGCTGCTCGGCGAAGGAACGGCGAGTGACGAGACAATGCAGCTTCTGGGACTCACCGACAAGGACAAGGCGGTCATACTGAGCGTCGTCCGCGAGGATCGCGCTCAGAACGTTCTCGAGACTCTCTCGGACAAATTCGAAACCATCCGTAACGGCAAAGGAGTCGCCTGGACGATCCCGCTCGACAGCACGATCGGCGCGGCGGTCTACCGTTTCATGAGCAACAGTCTGAAAGGAGACAACAAATGGAATTCTCCCACGAAATGATAATCTGCATAGTCAACAACGGCTTCAGCGTCGAGGTAATGGACGCGGCAAGGTCGGCTGGAGCGCGCGGCGGCACGGTCATAAACGCCCGCGGAACCGCCGGCAAGGAAGCCGAGAAGCTCTTCAACATCTCGATTCAGCCTGAGAAGGAGCTTGTCATAATCTTAGTCGAGTCGGCGATACGCGACAATGTGCTCCACGCGCTCTACAAGGGCATCGGGCTCGGCACGGCGGCGGGAGGCATAGCCTTCGCTCTGCCGGTCGACGCGGTCGCGAAATAATCCGGAACCAGGTTCATAATCATACTCAGTTTATCAAGCGGATCGCCGTATCACGGCGGTCCGTTTTTTCGCGCGCCCGGCTCGCCGATTTCGAAAAACAAAACTTACATCGAAAAACAAACCCCTTTCCGGAAAGCTATTGACATATCGCGTATTTTAGGTTATAATCTATGCGTATATCATCCGAAAAGGAGAACCAACAATGGAAAAATTACGAATCTGCATCATAGGCTGCGGCTCGTTCGCGAGAAATTTCGTACCGCTCTTCAAGGCTCATCCGGCGACCGATAAGGTCTTCGTCTGCGACCTGATCCCCGAGCGCAGCGCCGAGTACTCGAAGAAATTCGAGGTCGAGGTCATCCCGAGCTTCGAGGACGCGCTCGCCAGAAAGGATGTCAACGCCGTCGCGATCTTTGTGCAGCGCCACCTCCACGGTCCGCTCGTCATACAGGCTCTCAAGGCGGGCAAGCATGTCTACAGCGCGGTTCCCTGCGCGTCGACCGTCGAAGAGATCTTCGAGATCGAGCGTCTTGTCAGAGAGACCCGACTCACCTACTCGATGGGCGAGACCGGCTTCTACCGCGCCGCGACGGTCTTCTGCCGCGAGAAGATGAAGTCCGGGGAGATGGGCGACTTCGTCTGGGGCGAGGCGCAGTACAACCACGACCAGCGCCACTTCGACTACACCCGCACCGGT
>CAKSOR010000639.1 GCA_934477985.1 uncultured Eubacteriales bacterium | reverse complement strand
GGACTGGGTCATCCCAGCGCACATCGACCACCGCCACCCGCTCAACCCCTGGTACAAGGATCATCCGTACATCGACCTCTTCGCCGCCGAGACCGGCTCGACGCTCGCCTATATCTGGCTCTTCGCGCACGACGCGCTCGACAAAATAACGCCACTCATCTGCGAGCGCCTGAAATACGAGGTGCACGAGCGGATCACAAAAGCCTTTCTCGGACACGATATGTACTGGATGGGACTTAACGGTAACTCGGTCAACAACTGGAATCCCTGGATTCTCTCGAACGTTCTCGGCGTCTGCGCGATACTCGAGGAGGACACAGGAATCCGCGAAAAGGTCGCCGACCGCGTCGCTAAATGCGCCGACAGCTTCATCAACGTCTATCACACGGACGGCGGCTGCGACGAAGGTCCTTCCTACTGGACGGCAGCGGGCGCTTCGCTCTACTCACTGCTCGAGCAGCTTTACGACATGACCGGCGGATATGTCGACATCTTCTCCGAGCCGCTGATCCGCCGAATGGCTGAGTATGAAGCCGACTTCCATATCTGTGGAAACTACTTCATCAACTTTGCCGACTGCCCCGCGCGCGTAGGTCCGAACTACCGCATGATCGCCCGCTGCGGAAGGCGCGCCCACTCCGAGACTCTCCGCGATTTCGGCGATTTCTACGCGAAGAAATTCCCGCAGGACGTCTCGGGCTGGCGCTGGCACCTCTACTATTCGGTCAAATCCATGCTCGAGCCGATCCGCGACGGAATCGACTACAAGCCCTCGACCGAGGTCTGGTACGACGGAATCCAGGTAATGGCTGAGCGCGAGTTTCCCGCTGACGACAAGGGCTTCTTCCTCGCCGCGAAGGGCGGTCATAACGCCGAGAGCCACAACCACAACGACGTCGGAAACTTCATCGTCTACAATAACGGCGAACCGCTTCTGCTCGACTCGGGCTGCGGAAAGTACACCAAAAAAACCTTCAGCGCCCACCGCTACGACATCTGGACGATGTGCTCCGACTACCACAATCTGCCGACGATCAACGGCGTCACTCAGTCGCCCGGCGGACAGTTCAGAGCGACCGACGTCTCGTTCGAAAATCACACGCTCACGCTTGACATCTCGAAGGCGTATCCCGAGAGCGCCGGACTCGACTCGCTCGTGCGCAGGGTTTCGATGGAGGACGGAGTCATCATGGTTTCGGATAACATAAAACTCAAAGCGCCCGGCAAGGTCGTGTTCACGCTTCTCTGCGGAAAGAAATGCGACTTTTCTGAAAATGGCGTCATAAAGTTCGTGGACGGCTCGAAGCTATTCTACAGCGATAACCTCACCGCCGAACCCGACACGGATTTCGACGTCTGCATGGAGGACGACTCGGTAAAGCGCAACTGGAACGGCGTCGAGATCAGCCGCGTATTCCTGAAGACTGGCGAGTTCACCGAGGATGAATTCTCGATAAAAATCACTCACTGACAGCTCTTTGTGACCCGCTCCGGACGATTCAGCGGGTTCTGAGCGACTCAATCCACTCAAGCAGCCTGAATTTCACGGTCACACGCGGCGAGCCGCCGGTGATGAGCTCGATCTGCGAGCTTGTAAGCCCGGCTTCGATGAGCGGCTCATCGTCGTCGATTATCGTGAAATCGGCTGCTTCGGCTTTTCCGGACGCGGTCACTACACAGAGCTGTGGAAAAAGCACGCACCACCAGTTGTGCCCGGCGGCTTCGCCGATCAGGACGCGCAATGAGGTGTATTCGCCCGCTGGAAGCGACACTCCGCGGTAATCGCGCGTCGGGTAGGAT
>CAKSOR010000638.1 GCA_934477985.1 uncultured Eubacteriales bacterium | reverse complement strand
ACCTAAGCGCGGTCGACGATCCATCGAGCGAGTGGCAGGAAGGCGAGGAGGATGGACTGCGGGTCTACTCCTGCAAATCCTGCGGCGGCGAGATCGTGGCTGACGCTACGACGGCGGCGACCCACTGCCCCTACTGCGGGAATCCGATTGTCATGACCGGGCAGCTGTCAGGCGACCTGCGCCCCGACATGGTGATCCCCTTCAAGCTCGACAAGAATGCGGCGAAGGAGAATCTTATGAAGCACCTCTCGGGCAAGCGTCTGCTGCCGAAGGTCTTCAAGGATCAGAACCACATCGACGAGATCAAGGGCATTTACGTGCCATTCTGGATCTACGACGCCGACGCGGACGCCGACATCAGATACCGCGCGCAGAAGGTGCGCAGCTGGAGCGATTCGAACTACGATTACACCGAAACCTCGCACTTCGCGGTGTCGAGGAGCGGAAATCTCTCGTTCAAGAACGTTCCGGCTGACGGTTCATCAAAGATGCCGGACGATCTCATGGAGTCGATCGAGCCGTTCGATCTTAACGAGGCGGTTGATTTTCAGACGGCGTATCTGTCGGGATATTTCGCGGAGCGCTACGATGTAGACAGCGAGGCACAGCGCGCCAGAATAACCGAACGGATGAAAAAGAGCACCGAGGACGCGTTCCGCAGCACGGTGAACGGCTACTCGTCCTACAGCGTTGAGAACAGCAGCATCCACGTCGACAGCGGCAAGGCGAGATACGCGCTTCTGCCGGTCTGGATACTGAACACGACCTGGAAGGACAAGAAATTCACGTTCGCGATGAACGGACAGAACGGAAAGTTCGTCGGCGACCTGCCCTGCGATAACGGAGCGTATTTCAGGTGGCTTCTCGGGATAACCGCGGTCAGCTCGGTTGTGCTGTTCCTGCTGATGTGCGCCTGGATGGCGCTTAGTTGGTGACGCGCATGAAGAGAATATATTCTTTGATCACGGTCATCGTGACGCTCATATGCTTTTCTGTCGGAGTCGCGGCGGACGACACGTCGTTCGTACCGGTCGAGCGGCAGCTTCCGCGGCTGGTTGACGACGCCGGACTGCTCTCGGAGAGCGAATACAGCGAGCTTCTGACCCTGCTCGACTCGATAAGCGAGAACCGTCAGTGCGATGTGGCGGTCGTGACGGTCAACTCGACCGACGGCTACACCGCCGAGCAGTACGCCGACGACATCTATGACTACTACGGTTTCGGCTACGGTGACAACGACGACGGCATGCTTCTGCTGCTCGATATGGGCGACCGCGCGTGGCACATAACGACCTACGGCTTCGGAATCACCGCGCTGACCGACTACCGGATCGGCGTGATCGGCGACGACATCGTGCCGTATCTGTCTGACGGCGATTACTACAAGGCGTTCAAAACCTTCGCTGAGGACTGCGACTATTACATCGAAAGCGCGCGGGATGACTCGTCCGGTGGTCACGACGACGTCAGCTTCAGTATAAGCTACATGCCGCCGCAGTTCATTCTCACCGCGGTCGTCGGCGGCTTCGTGATAGCTCTCATCGCGACCGGTATCATGCGCTCAAAGCTCAGGACCGTCCGCGGAAAGTCCACCGCCGATCCATACGTCGTCAAGGACAGCTTTAAGCTGACCAACAGCAGCGACGTCTTCCTCTACAAAAACACCTCAAGAACCGCTAAACCTAAGGACGATGACCGCTCAAGCGGCGGAGGCTCATCAACCCACACCTCCTCCTCCGGTCGCTCCCACGGAGGCGGCGGAGGACACTTCTAAGGGAGAACGAGTCAGAGGGGCGGGGGG
>CAKSOR010000637.1 GCA_934477985.1 uncultured Eubacteriales bacterium | reverse complement strand
TACCACACCTACGGCTTCTACTGGGACGAGGAGAAGATGGTCTTCTCGGTCGACGGCGAGGACTACTGCACGATGGATATAACGGAGAAAACCGGAGATTTCGGCAAGTACAAGGGCATGGATGGTTTCCACACTCCCGGCTACATAATCCTCAACAACTTCCTCTTTACGCCCGAGGCTTCCTGGATACCCGACGGCGCGATGGTTGACGACAATATGGAATACCCTGTGACATACACCATAGACTATATACGGCTATATCAGGGCGATAACGGTGAAATGTACTCGCCGGAGCTCGGTGAGACGCGCGGAATACCTGCTGAATAAGAAACAAAGGAGAAAGAAATCTTGGAACAGCAAAAGAACACCGCGGCAGAATTCACCGCCGCATACTTCGACGAGAAGACCGACCGCCGCTCGTCCGGCTCGGAAAAATACGAACCGCTCCCGCCGGACAGGCATGGGCGCGAGGTCATCCCGATGTGGGTCGCCGATATGGATTTCAGAATGCTCCCGTCTGCGCGGGCGGTTATGGAGGATGTACTGAAGCACGGAATCTTTGGCTATACTCTCGACGGCGCAGACTATAAGAGCACTGTCAGCGGATGGTATTCCCGCCGCTTCGGCTGGGATTTTCCGAAAGAAGCTGTCGTTAACGCGCCGGGAGTCATCTACGGCATATCCGCCGGGATACGCGTGCTCACCGCGCCGGGAGACGGCGTTCTGATATTCGAGCCGGTCTATTTCCCGTTCAGGTCGACCATACTCGCGAACAAGCGCGTTCCGGTCATATCTCCGCTGAGAAACAACAATGGACATTGGGAGATTGATTTCGACGATCTTGACCGTAAGCTCGGAGACGCGAAAGCGATACTGTTCTGCTCCCCGCACAACCCGGTCGGAAGAGTCTGGAACAAGGAAGAACTCGAATGTGTCGCAAAGCTCGCGAAGAAGCGTAATGTCGGTGTGATCTGCGACGAAATTCATTCGGATTTCGTCTTTGAGGGGCATCATATCCCGCTCGCGTCGCTCGACGGCATGGCGGAGCGCACGATCACCTGCACGGCGCCGACAAAAACATTCAATATGGCAGGGATCAAAGGCGCGAATATCATAATCGAAAATGACACCCTGCGTGAAAAGTTCGAGGCGGAAAAGGAGATGACCGGCAACGCCGATCTCAACATATTCTCGATTGCGGCGACAAAAGCGGTTTACCGCGACGGAGACGGCTGGGTCGACGCCCTCATCAACTACATCCGCGGGAACTACGACATTCTGAAAGAGGCCTTCCCGGAAGCCGGGACTGACGCGCCGGTGACTCTGACACATCCTGAGGGCACATATCTCGCGTGGCTCGACTGCCGCGGGCTCGCGGAATACGGCGTGTCCGATCCACAGAAATTCTTCCTTGAAGACGCGGGTATCCGCATGAACGACGGAAAAATGTTCGGCGAGGGCGGCGACGGATTCGTCCGGATGAACCTCGGCACACAGTATGATGTCGTTCACGAGGCGATAAAGCGGATGAAGGACGCTATCAGCTCGGTGATCAAATAAAAAAACAGAGACTGTCAGGTTTCCCCGGCAGTCTCTGTCATTTTTATAAACTCAGTTATCCTTAAGCTTTTTGAAGGCTTCGTTGACTTTGTCGATTTTTTCGATGAACGACGCTCGTTTCGAGGCTTCGGACGATGCGAATGTATTCGATTTTGCCGCGGCCTGACCTTCGATAAACGACTTGATTCCGATCGTTACATAGGTGTCCGCCTGGTCGATTATGCGGTTCGCAAAGATGAGATC
>CAKSOR010000636.1 GCA_934477985.1 uncultured Eubacteriales bacterium | reverse complement strand
GGTCAATACTGTCATAGTCGTCATTGACGCTTATAAAGCGAATATCGAGCTCTGGGAAGGTGCGCTGCAAGAACTCGCTCGTCGTGATGTACTCACGACCAAAGCGCGAGGTGTCCTTTACGACGACGCAGTTTACTCTCCCAGACTCGATGTCGGCGTACATCTCGGAAAAGCCCGGACGCCTGTAATTCATGCCGCTGTAGCCGTTGTCGGTGTAGAACTCCACAATCTCTATGTCATCCTTTTTCGCGAGATGATCAAGACAGATTTTCTTCTGGTTTCCGATTGAGTTCTGCTCCACGTCGTCGCCGTCCTCAACTGAAAGACGGAGATATACCGCCGCGCGCCAGCTCTTTTCAATCGGCACTGATTCGTCGTTTTCCCTTTTACGCCGCGCCATCAGCCGACTCCTTTCAGGCTCTCAGCCGCGAGTCCGGAGTAATAAGCAATCTCGTCCTTGCAGCTATAGGTTATCTCGATGCGCTTGTCCGCGTAGACCGTAACCCGGTCGATAAGCGTCGCGACAACCTCGCGGCTCAGGGTCTCAAGTCCGCTGAATTTAAGATACTGCTCGATGAAGGCGCGTTCGCCGTCCGGCGAGTCGAGCTTTGACATACTGTCAGAAAGCGACTCAATCGCCGCCGTACATTCGCTTTCAAGCTTTCGGTACTTGTCGCGCATTGTGGTGAACTCGTCGCGGTCGATAAGCCCATCGTTCAGCGATTCAAGAAGCTGACTCTTGAACTCGCGGCAGCTTTCGAGTTCCTTTTCCTTTTCATCGATCTTTGTCTGAATATTCCGCCGTTTCGCCGCGTGCAGTTCGTCGGCGTTCATCGAACTGAGCAGCCCGGCGAGTTCAACGACCGTGTTTATCTGGACTCTGAGCGAATCGAGAACGGCGTTTTCGAGCGATTCCACGCTTATGCCGTGGCTCTTGCAGCCATTTCCGCGCTTTGCCGACGAACACACGTAATATAAATACTTCTTCCCTCTGGTAGTAACCGAGCGTCTGACCATTGAGCTTCCGCAGTCGGCGCAGTAGACGATTCCGGCGAGTGGAAACAGAGTTTCGCCCGGCGGTCTGCGCGTATCGACCGCGAGGAGCTTGCGAACCGCCTCGAAGGTCAGCCGATCGACTATCGGCTCGTGATTGTGTTCGACCTTCACCCATTCATCCGGGCGGCGTTCGCGGACCTTCTTGACCTTGAAATTCGGCGTTCCGCGCTTTCCCTGAATGAGTTCACCGACATAAATCGTGTTCTTCAGGATGCGTGTGATAGTCAACGCGCCCCATTCTGCCCGCTTCGCCGATGAAAAGCCCGACTTGTATTTTATCCCGAGCGTCTTCTTGTATTCCGATGGTGCGAGTACCCCCTCCGCGTTCAGCCGCTCGGCGATTGAAGCCTGACTGTAGCCGTTTATCTTAAGCGAGAATATCTCGCGCACGATTCCGGCGGCGTACTCGTCGACGATCAGCTTGTGGCGGTCGCCGGGGGCTTTAAGATAGCCGTAGCTGACATACGCGCCGACATATTCGCCGTTCTTTCGCTGGACAGCGAACTGCCGTCTCAGCTTGTTCGAGAGATCGCGGCAGTAGGTCTCGTTCATCAGATTCTTGACCGGGACGATCAGATCGTCCGACTGACGCGGACTCGCGCTGTCATAGTCGTCGTTGACCGCGATAACCCGGACTCCGAGAGCCGGAAAGACCTTTTCGAGATAGCGTCCGGTCTCGATATACTCACGACCGAGGCGCGAAAGATCCTTTACGATCAGGCAGTCGACACTGCCCGCCTCTACCGCCTCCATGAC
>CAKSOR010000635.1 GCA_934477985.1 uncultured Eubacteriales bacterium | reverse complement strand
ATATAATATAGTGTACGGTATTTATTATAACACATCTCATCTCAGAAGTCAATATCCGGAGGAAATTTTATGAAAGTTTTAGTTGTAAACGCGGGCTCGTCCTCGCTCAAATACCAGCTTTTCGACACTACTACATTTGACATAGTGGCGAAGGGCATCTGCGAGCGCATCGGAATCGATGGCAAAATCACTCACAAAATGCCCGGAAGGGAAAATTTTGTCGCTGAACTGCCCATGCCGAACCACTCGGTCGCTACCAAGATCCTCATCGACACCCTCACTTCGCCCGAACACGGCTGCATCAAGTCGATGGACGAGATCGAAGCGGTCGGTCACCGCATCGTGCATGGCGGCGCCTACTTCTCCGAGTCGGTTCTCGTCACCTCCGAGGTCATTGAGAAGCTCGAGCTCTGCCGCGACCTCGCTCCGCTGCACACCGGCGCTCACCTGATGGGCATCAAGGGCATCACCGACGCGCTTCCCGGCGTCCCGCAGGTCCTGGTTTTCGACACGGCGTTCCATCAGACAATGCCCGATTATGCCTGGATGTACCCGATTCCGTATGGTTTATATGAAAAATATTCTATCCGCCGTTACGGCGCGCACGGCACTTCGCACCGTTTCGTCGCCGGCGAAATGTGCAAATTACTCGGCAAGACTGAGGGTACTAAAATCGTGACCTGCCACATCGGCAACGGTTCGTCGATTTCCGCGGTCAAGGACGGCAAAGTCATCGACACTTCGATGGGTTTCACGCCCCTCGACGGCGTCGAAATGGGCACTCGCTGCGGTTCGATCGACCCCGCGATCGTCACTTTCATAATGGAACACGAGGGTTACACGCCTGCGCAGATGTCAGATTTCATGAATAAAGAGTGCGGAATGCTTGGAGTTTCGGGCATTTCGTCAGATTCCCGTGACATAGAGGCGGCTATTCTCAAGGGCGACAAGCGCGCGACGCTCGCCGCGAACATCCTCGCGTACCAGATCAAGAAGTACATCGGCGGCTACGCGGCTGCCATGAATGGTCTCGACGCGGTTGTTTTCACCGCCGGAATGGGCGAAAATAACCCCGAGCTCCGCGAGCGCGCCTGCAAGGACATGGAATTCCTCGGCATCAAGCTCGACAACGAGCTCAACGCGAAGATGCACCATCAGCCGAACATGGTCAAGCTCTCGACCGATGATTCGCGCGTTCAGGTTTGGTTAATTCCCACAAACGAGGAGCTCGTTATCGCGTCTGATACCGAGAAAATCGTTAAGAGTCTGTAAACTTTGTGAGGGAACGATGAACTTCGTTCCCTTTCTTTCACGGGAATTCACGTTTTCGTCAAAATGATTAACGTTTTGGAGGTACAAAATGAAAAAAGTCGCGGTCATCATGGGGTCTGATTCCGATCTGCCGGTCGTACAGAAATGTCTCGATCAGCTTAAAAAGTTCGGAATTCCGTTCGAGGCGCATGTCATCAGCGCGCACAGAACGCCAAGACAGGCTGAAATGTTCGCTTCTGAAGCCAAAAACAACGGTTTTGGCGTGATAATTGCCGCCGCTGGAAAAGCTGCACATCTCGGCGGGGTTTTAGCCGCCTACACGACGCTGCCGGTCATCGGCATTCCGATCAAGTCCTCTACGCTTGACGGACTCGATTCGCTGCTGTCGATGGTGCAGATGCCGGGCGGAATTCCGGTCGCGACCGTCGCGATTGACGGCGCGCAGAACGCTGCGATCCTTGCCGCGCAGATGCTGGCACTCTCGGACGATGAACTCGCCGCCAAACTCGAGGCTTTCAAGTCTGAAATGGAAGCCGGTGTCATC
>CAKSOR010000634.1 GCA_934477985.1 uncultured Eubacteriales bacterium | reverse complement strand
GTTTCGGTTGACTCGCGGGGCTCCCTGCGGCCTAAAGGCCGCTCCTGCCACTGGCAGGCCGGTCGTTTCGCTCCCCCTTTCCAAGAAAGCTGTATGGATCGGGCAAAAACAGGCAATCTGCCTGCATTTCCGCTAACAAAGAGAAACATGCTTCTCGCCGTAATCCCAGTTTCCTCGTTACTAGAGATGAGATGTTTTTTACAGTCCCTGTTCCTCGCTATATTGCGTCGAAATGCATCGGCTAGATTTCCACAATCAGCACCCTCGCTTCATCCAGGCCCAATTTCTTTTGAATTTTTCCATTCAGAAAGAAAAACGCGCCTCCCCTGCTAAGGGGGTCTTTAGACAAGGGGTTTACCAATACCGTTTTCTCACAGGCAATAGCCGCCTGCTTCGCATAGGCCGCAGCTTCGTTTTCATCCAAATCGAAATTCACATAAACCGGCCAAATCATCACTCCGCCCGATTGGAAGGCTGCCGGATAAATCCACATATCGCCGCAAAGCGCGATATTCATCTCCACGCCATGAAATAAAAAGGGCTTCGTATCGCTTCCCTCTCTGTAGTTTTCATTCGTGATTTCATAATCTCGCCAATTCTTGCTGATTCCGCGGTAGTTGTGAATAACGGCGCCGTTTTCTATCATGGCGCAAGAGGAGTAAATATCCCCGCCGTCTTTTTCGATATATCCAATCAGTACGGCCTTGCGGTATTGAACGGACAGCGCCCTGATTCTTGCCATGGGCCATGAATTCTGCTCCACAGCCCGCTCAATATCCGTTGCGTAATCAGAGGTGACGGCGGAAAAGCCTTGAAGAAAGGCTTCGCCAAAGCATACCAGTTCTGCATCCTCAGATTCAAGGATCGCCTCTTCAATTTGATTCAGTTTGAAATCGACGTCGTTCATTCGGCATTCATATGATGCTAATCCAATTTTCATACGCTTTCTCCCTTCTTCGCGGCAATACGCGGCGGCTGGAAAGGCGTAGGTTGCAAGACCCGGTTTAGAAAAGCAAATTATGATGAAACGAAAAAGACTGAGCCAAAGACAAAGTAAGAAGAAACGATTCGGATTTTCTTTGTTTTGCAAAGAAACCTTTTGGAGAGGGCGCGATTTCGGTTTAGAGGGCGGCATCCTTTTCTGCTGCCGCAGCCGGTCTGCATCTTCAAATAAAAGCGCATTTATGTAAGCTTTGCAAATAATTCTAAAATTACTCCTTATTGCCCGTAATGAAGTAGTCGCAATATTCTCCGCCGTTAGCCTGCGTCTGTTTTCTGTGCAGCACGCCATGCTGAAGCGTAATCATCACTTCATCTAACTCGCAAAACAGCGGCATCAATTCAGAAACGCCCAGCTTTTCCGTATAGGCGCAGATTGGGCAACGGGTGATGCGGTAATAGCACGCGCCCGCATACGGCTGCCCGACAAAGTCCACCTTGAAGGAGGTTGGATATTGCGCCTCCTTTTCCACCGTATACCATTTGACGTACTTGACAACGCTCATTTTGTTCTCCGCCTTACCCTTGTCTGTATTCAAGTCGGTTCTGCCGAAATACCACTTAATGTGATACAGCGAGCGCCGCATCATCTCTTGTACGGTCGTTGGGGGAATCTTTTTTTCGCTCGCCACATAAGGCGCGACAAAGGCTAGGGCGAACAACTCGTTGTATGCCATGGGGTTATCGTCACCGATGTCATCCGCCTGCTCGACTAGATAGTGTTTACATGAGATTAAGCTAAAACAGCCAGCCAAATAGCGATACACCTGATATGAACAGCAGAAAGGAAAGAGGAAGTGTTTTTCGCATAGCGCGT
>CAKSOR010000633.1 GCA_934477985.1 uncultured Eubacteriales bacterium | reverse complement strand
CCATCGCAATGCGAGACGATCAGCACGCTTTTCCTGTGTCCCGCCAGCTCCCGCGTCAACTGATTCAGTGTGTTCTCGTCAAGGTGATTTTCCGGCTCGTCCAGAATAAGCAGCTCCGCGTCCTTTATGAGCGCGCGGAGAATTTTCGCCTTCTGCGCCTCTCCGCCGGACAGGTCGCAAACATCCGTGCCGTTATCCTCAAGCCGATACGCTGCCATCAGCTCGTCGACGCTCACCTCGGGTTCCTTGCCGAGGCATCCGAGCAGAATGTTCTCGCGTATTCCCGCGTAGCCGAACAGCGTGGAGCTCTGCGACGCCAGACTGACTATACTGAAAGCGGCTTCTTCCGGTCGTTTTCCGTCTATCAGAAGCTCTCCGGACGCGACGCTCGCGAAGCCGCAGATACATTTTACAAGCGTGGATTTTCCGCTTCCGTTCGCACCTTTGATGAGCGTTATCCTATTCCTCGGCACGCTGAAGGAAAAATCTTCGAAAACTGTCTTGTCTTCGTATCTTACGGTCAGATTTCTGCCCTCAACAATATTCCCGCTGTCGGCGGGCAGTGCCTCTTTTTCGGAATATACCCGCTCAGAAGCGTCGTAGAAGAATTTTAACCGCTCATAGAGATTATTCAGTATGGGTTTGACGGTGATCAGCCCCGCCGCCTTGTCAAAGAGAAACGAAAAGCTGCTGACCAGCGCGAGCATGGTGGATATTTCTCCATAGCTGATTTTATCCGCCCCGAGAAGAAACGCGCCTGAGACGATTATCACAATCCGGGCGGCAAACCGGCATATACCGCTGACAGTATCTGACAGCGCCGCGCAGTTCAGCTCACGTTTGAGCGTTTTTTCCCGGAATTCACCGAACAGGCGCTCCATGCCAGCGATCAGTCTTTCCTCGCGCTCCATTGAGCGCAGTGTTGAGGCGTTGGCGGCAAGCTCGGTTTCTGTAGTGTTATATGCCGAACGGTACTCACGGTTGGATTTATCAAATTTAGCGAGACGGTTTCGCATAATGATGGGCGCGGTATATGCCGCGAGCGACGCGAGCAGCGAAATCACGGCGTACAGCGGGTTATACCGGCACAGAATGAATATCATGCAGACCGCGAAAAACGGCAGGAGAATTCTGTCCGCGGTCTGTTTCAGCTTTTCGCGGACGAAGTCCATTATGTCGTTGTCAATACGGGAGGGAATATCCCCGGCTTGATTACCGGCGATATATTCGTAAGGCTTGTCAAGATAACGCGACAGCAGTTTTCTCGCGAAGCTGCATGAGCCCAGAACGGATTTCGCCGAAAAGAAGGCGAAGATCAGCGGCTCACAGATTATTTTGAAGACAAGGCAGGCGCAGATGAGTATCAGATTGTTTTTCAGATAATCCGCGTCATGTGAGATTATCGCGTCGGTGAGTCTGCCGAGTATCACCGCGATATAGGCGTCGACAAAAAACGACACGAGGTCATCGAGGATATGTGTTCCGAGAAAGGACCCGAAAAGCGACGACAACATATCGCGGTCAATTGTCTTCTCAGTAAGTCGGTCACGCATCTGCCGCACCCTCCTTTCGGTTTAATTCGGTTACGCGGAGGTTTTCTGCTCCGCGCCGTAGAATTTCAAGAAAATACGCATCGTGTGTGACTATGAGAATCTTTTTTCGTCTGTCGGCGGCAATAGCCGCGAGAGTATCTTTAGCGTGTGAGGCAAGGTGATTGGTCGGCTCGTCGAGAAGCAGGTATTTGTCTTCCTGGGAAAACGCGAGCGCGAGATAGATCTTCTTGCGTTCGCCGTCGGAGAGTGTGTCGATGGGACGCTCCAGC
>CAKSOR010000632.1 GCA_934477985.1 uncultured Eubacteriales bacterium | reverse complement strand
ACATCGATGAGTTCTGTCGAATGTCGGTCGCGAAGGCGCTCGATTTTGTGAACAAACTTAAGCTCACGCCTACCGAGGAGACTATCGCGAAGGAGATACTGAAGGAAATCCGCTCGAGACTCGGATTCCTTGTCAATGTCGGGCTTGATTACCTGACGCTGGCGAGAAAAGCCGGGACGCTTTCAGGCGGCGAGGCGCAGAGAATCAGGCTCGCAACCCAGATCGGCTCGTCGCTGATGGGCGTGCTCTATATTCTCGACGAGCCGAGCATAGGGCTTCATCAGCGGGACAACTCGAAGCTTATCGCGACGCTGAAGAAGCTCCGCGACACCGGAAACAGCCTTATTGTCGTCGAACACGATGAGGAGACGATGGAGGCGTCGGACTATATCGTGGATATCGGACCCGGCGCGGGAATTCACGGCGGCGAGGTCGTCGCGGTCGGAACTCCGGAGGAGATCAAGCAGAATCCGAACTCGATCACCGGAGCGTACCTCTCGGGGCGCGAGAAGATCGAAGTCCCGGTGATCCGCCGTTCGGGCAACGGAAAGTTCCTGACGGTTCACGGCGCGGCTCAGAACAATCTGAAGCACATCGACGTGACTTTCCCGCTGGGGCTCTTCTGCTGTGTCACCGGAGTTTCAGGCTCAGGCAAGTCGTCGCTCGTCAACTCGATACTCTATCAGGTATTGGCGCGTGACCTCAACCGCGCGCGGACATATCCGGGCAAATATGATTCAATCGAGGGAATCGAGAATCTCGACAAGATAATAGCGATTGACCAGAGCCCGATCGGACGGACTCCGCGCTCGAATCCTGCGACATATACCGGGCTCTTTACCGACATCCGCGAGCTTTTCGCGAAGACTCCCGACGCGAAGATACGCGCTTATACTTCAGGGCGGTTCAGCTTCAACGTCAAAGGCGGACGCTGCGAGGCGTGCGAGGGTGATGGCGTGAAGTGCATAGAGATGCATTTTCTGCCGGATGTGTATGTCACCTGCGACGTTTGTAAGGGCAAACGTTATAATCACGACACACTCGAGGTCAAGTACAAGGGCAAGAACATCTCGGACGTGCTCGACATGACGGTCGAGGAGGGGCTCGAGTTCTTCAAGAGTCTGCCGAGACTTGCGAAGAAGCTTCAAACGCTCTATGACGTCGGACTCGGGTATATAAAGATCGGTCAGTCGTCGACGACGCTTTCGGGCGGAGAGGCGCAGCGTGTTAAGCTCGCGACCGAGCTCTCCAAGCGTCCGACCGGAAAGACTATCTATATTCTCGACGAGCCGACGACCGGACTTCACATGGCGGATGTTAAGAAGCTGATCGAGGTGCTTCAGCGGCTTGTCGACGCGGGGAACACGGTGCTTGTCATCGAGCACAATCTCGATATGATCAAGACCGCGGACTATATAATCGACCTCGGACCCGAGGGCGGAGACGGCGGCGGGCAGGTCGTCGCGGTCGGAACCCCCGAGGAGGTCGCCGGGTGCGAGAGGTCGTACACCGGGCAGTATCTGAAGAAGATGCTCGCGAAGTGATAGTAAGCGGAGTGTTCACGGTGATTTGTGGAAAGTGTTTGGCGCGCTAAGGGATCGCGGTTCGGCGAGCCGGCTCTTTTCCGCGCGTGGCGCGCGAAAAAGACGGCGACATGCCTGTCGCCGTATACGAGTAAAGGGAAATTTGCATAGCAAATTTCCCTTTACTCGTCGCCGCGACCGCTCCGCGGTCGCGGCGTGCAGGCGGGGACTTACGTCCCCGTCCGCCTCGGCTACGAGGCGGATGGCGAGCGGAGCTCGCCACCTGCGTCGGCTGCGCGGCCTGGC
>CAKSOR010000631.1 GCA_934477985.1 uncultured Eubacteriales bacterium | reverse complement strand
GTCAAATCCGGCAAGTGGACGGTTGACAAGCTCTACGGCTATATCAAGGACATCCCGCGCGACCTCAACAACGACGGAAAGATGGACGAGAACGACTTCTACGGACTGATCGTCGACGGATCTTTCGGAAACGTGCTCTTCAACAGCACCGGTATTCAGAGCGTCAAGGACAACAAGCTGAACCTCGATAACGCGCAGGCAATCGATGCTATAGATAAGCTCTCGAACATGTTCGGCGACCGCGATGTCGTGTTCAATGACTCTAAGGGAAGCGGCGTCGCTGTGCCGACCTTCAAGAACGGCAACGGACTTTTCATGGATTATACGATGCTCGGAATCTCCAAGATGCGCGATATGAAGGACGATTTCGCGATAATTCCGACTCCGAAATACGACGAGTCGCAGGACAGCTACAACACGATCTGCAACACCTGGCTTCCGAGCGGCGTCGGCGTTCCGATGATCTGCTCCGATCCCGAGCGTACCGGACTTGTGATGGAGACGCTCGCTTACTACTCAAACGAATATATCACGCCCGCGTTCTATGAGGTCACGCTGAAGGGCAAGGTCGCGCGCGACGACGATTCCTCGATAATGCTCGACATGATTTACCGCGACACTTATTTTGACATGGTCACGGTCTTCAACTTCGCGGACACAGGAACAATGCTTCGCGACGCTGTACTCGGCGAGACCGAGAATTTCGCGTCGGCCTATGCCTCGATCAAGGCGACGGCTCAGGCGGAGCTCGACAAGATCCTTCAGGGCGCGAATAGCTGAAAGGAATTTTTAATGAACACACCAAACAGGGACACACAATATCTTCAGAGCGTCATCGACAAAGGCGGCGAAATAACCATTCCCGGCGGAGTCTACGAGATAAACACGCCGCTCGTCGTGAAGAGCGGCTGCCACATCACGCTTGACGGCTGTACCTTGCGGCTCGCCGACGGCGTTTACTCGAATGTCTTCATCTCTGATGGCGCGTGGAACGACGCGACAAAGCAAGAGATTCCGCTTGTCACCGACGTGAAGATCATCGGTAAGAACGGCGCGAAGCTCGACGGCGGAAATCCGAACGACCTGCGCGAGAAGACCGCGAACAAGAACGGTCTCCCGCATGTGCTGAACAATACCTTCGTGCTCTTCCGCAACGTCGACGGGTTTGAGGTCTCGAATCTGCTTCTCTCCGACCCACGCTACTGGTGTCTGACCTTCTACTATTGCCGCAACGGCGTCATCTCGGACATCGGGTTCAAGGCGTCGGACAGCGTCCCGAATCAGGACGGAATCGACCTTCGCCGCGGATGTCACGACATAGTGATAAAGCATCTGCGCGGTTCGACCGGCGACGACACGGTCGCGCTGACCGGACTCAGACACCGCATCGAGACCGAGCGCTTCGACGTTCATGGCGAGTCCGATGACATCTGTAATGTGACGATTTCGGACGTCTCAACCGAGGTCACCGGCGGGCACGGAGTAATACGTCTTCTGAATCACGACGGCATAAAGCTGCACGACGTCGTCATCGAGGACATCTACGACACGCACATCGAAAACGGCGGGAAGCTCAATCAGGCGGCGATAAGGCTCGGAGACTCAAACTACTGGACGGTCTCGCAGGCGGCTGACGGCGATATGTACAATATCACCGTGAGGAATGTCACGACCAACTCGCCGATTCCTGTGAAGATTCATGGAGTCATTGAGAATCTGGATGTCAGCGGGATACATCAGAAGTAAAAGGGAAACTCCCGGATTATTCAGTGTTTAAGGATAAGCTGAATAATTGGAGTTCTCACGCGAAAAAGGCTTGGATTTATGGGCT
>CAKSOR010000630.1 GCA_934477985.1 uncultured Eubacteriales bacterium | reverse complement strand
TACGCCGTTCTCACAAGCTTGAACTCGAGCTTGTCGCGCTCGCTGTCAACACCGCGCACAAGCGTCTTGTCGTAGTTTCCGAGCCCGAACAGCCCGGGTTCAACGTCTCCTCCGCCGCTGAGCAGAAGTCCCTGAAACTCACATGTGCTTATGTCGGTGTCTGCCCCGACAGCTATCGGCTCGCCGCCGGCGCGCTCAATGGCTTCTATGTATCTCGGACTGAGCGTCCTTCCGCGTGTTATCGCTATCTTCGGTCTTTCCATAACTGCCTCCGGATGTTTCTCATATACTTGTCCGATAACCCGGCTGATGCCGCAGAGTTATCGGACAATCTGATTCATACGCCGGACACCGATAATTTATTCCTTCTCCGAGAGCAGATTCCCGACCCGGTCGGTGATGATCTTTATCGTGTCGTCGAGCTTCTGCCCGGCGCGGCTTGCGTACGTGTCCAGCTCCTCCAGCAGGATGTCGGCGGCTTTTTTGCCGATGCCGCTCTCAGGCTGAGCCCTTCCGAGCGTGTCCTTCACCATAGCGATGATGTCGTCCTCAAGCTCATACTCAAGATATCCCGCGCCGATCTGCTCCGGAATCGCCTCGAGTCTCCGCCCGGTCGGCTTTTCCCTGTACGACAGACATTTATTACCGCTCGCCGAGAAGCAGTAATACCTGTCCTGAGAGTTTATATAGCTCTCAAACGCGCTCCTTGTCAGATACGGGTCGGAATTTCCGTGCAGAAGGTACTTTTCGGATGTGCGCAGATTGATGTAGTCACGCGCCGCCACGATGTCAGCGCAGTCCTTCGTGACGCCCAGATAGTATGCCGGCTCAACTGTCGGTTCGCCGCCCGGATAGCCGAGAATCGCAAGGTCATCGACGCCGTCGCGCGCCTTCAATAAGACAAGCGATCTCACGTCGACATTGACCCGTGTCAGCAGGAGCTTTCCGTTCGCGAAATCATCCGCGGTGGAATTGAAGCGCTCAGAAGCATACTTCTTGAAGTCATTGGCGAACCTCCTGAAAAGCTCGCTGTCAAAGCTCAGCTTCTTTGTCTCAAAGTCCACGAAAGACCCGATCGACTCGTATACGAGCGAGCTGAATCTCATCGACCGCAGAGTTCTCCCGCTCTCAGGGTTCTCGAGCTTATCGAGGAAAACCTCAAGCGTCAGCCCGTCCGGGAAATCAGACTCTCTGCCGACAAGCGAGGTTATCTTGCTGCAAAGCGGCAGGTAATAGAGCCCCTTCCCGCCCTTGAACGAGGTCTCAAAGCTCTTCACAAACGGCATCAGGTCGTTCTTCTTCGCGTCGTCCATCAGCCCGTACAGGTCGGCGAAAAGCCCCTTTCCGGCGTAACCTTCCAAATCCGCGTCGCTCCTCGAGATCAGGATGTCCGGAATGTCACCCGCGACGATGTCGCGCCCGAACCTTTCTATCGCTTCGTTCTGGTCATATCCGCCATTCTCGTCAGGCGTCAACTCATAGCGCTTCATCTCCAGCCTGACATCGTCGTGCGTCCGGTTGAACTCAGCGACCGCGTAGTTCTCGCGGATACCTATATTCCCGACGAACGCGAGGGTCAGCGTCTTCTTTTCAATCGGCTCGGTCTCAGTGAGCCGGAAAAACCTGTCCCGCGCGTCCATGCTGTCGTAGATCGAAACGCAGATGACGCCCTCCTCAGCCGCCGCGCCGCTCGTCTCTCCCGCGATTCCGACATCGTTGAGGTCGCAGATCAGCTCGGCTTCGAGCTTGCCTTCAACCCGCTTGTAACCGTAGATCCGGTCGGTGATGACTCCGCCGAAGAGGTATCCGTCGAGCGGGAACGGCTTCATCA
>CAKSOR010000629.1 GCA_934477985.1 uncultured Eubacteriales bacterium | reverse complement strand
GAACAGGCGTTTCGCCCAGTGAGTTCAGGCGTAATGTCGTTTGAAATCCGCAATGCTTCACCCGGCAAATTCGGCTATTTCCATGTGTTCAGCGAAAAATAAAAGCAGTCGGGCGTGAGCCAAGCTGCTATAGAAAGAGATTAATTATGGTAAAAGACCTCATTCACGATCCGCTCTTCCTCGCCGGAAAGTCTTCCGACGCGGACATTTCAGATATTCAGACGGCAAACGATCTGCTTGACACGCTGAAAGCTCACCGCGAAACCTGTGTCGGCATGGCGGCGAATATGATCGGCGTCAGAAAGCGTATCATCGCCTTTGTCGACGACAGCGGGAAAAACGTGGAATACACGCTTATGCTAAACCCCGAGCTTATTTCGCGATCTGAGCCTTACGAGACCGAGGAGGGCTGTCTGTCGCTCCTCGGCGACCCCAGAAAGTGCACGCGCTATAAGAAGATCAAGGTAAAGTACGTCGATCTCGCGATGAAGCCTAAGATAAAGACCTACATCGGTTTCACGGCGCAGATTATCCAGCACGAGATCGACCACTGCGCGGGAGTGCTGATATGACGCGTTATGTACTTGTGACCGGTGCTTACGGCGGAATGGGAAGTGCCGCGGTGAAAGCTCTCGCAAAGCGCGGGTTCATTGTCTTCGCGCTTGACCGGAAGGTCGGCGGGGCGGAGGAGAATGTCATCCCGATCGAAGCCGATGTCACCGATCCCGAGAGCCTTCAGTGCGCCTTTGACAGTGTGCGCGGCGTGACAGATCGGCTTTTCGCGATTATACACTACGCGGGCATCTACACGCTTGATTCGCTTGTTGAGATATCCGACGCCGGATTTGAGCGGATGTTCAGGGTGAACGTCTTCGGCGCGTTTCATGTCAACAAAATATTCTTCCCGATGCTGGGTGACGGCAGCCGGATTATCATGACGACAAGCGAACTCGCGCCGCTCGACCCGCTGCCTTTCACCGGGCTTTACGCTGTGACGAAGAGCGCGCTTGACAAATACGCGTATTCGCTCCGGATGGAGTTGCAGCTTCTCGGCATAAAGGTCTCGGTCATACGCGCCGGCGCGGTCAGGACGAATATGCTCGGTGTCTCTACCGACTCGCTTGCCGCTTTCTGTGGGAAAACAAAGCTCTACAAATGCAACGCCGAGCACTTCAGAAGGATAGTCGACAGCGTCGAGGCGAAGAGTATCGAGCCGGAAAGAATCGCCGACCTGACGCTCTCGATACTCTCAAAGAGAACCCCGGCGTTCGCGTACAGTGTCAACCGTAATCCGCTGCTCAGACTCATGAATATCCTTCCGAAGTGGCTTCAGTTCGCGTCAATACGCGCGGTGCTGAAATAAACCGATTTTTGAGATCGAAAAAACCGCTGACGGCGCGTTTCACGCATGATGAGCCGGGACGCGATCAGGCGGTTTATCATAATCAGTCAGCGGCGGTATTGCATTTCGACATCAACAGACGCGTAGGCTCCGGTTCCTTCTCAGTCGGTCATGGACGCATTCATGAAGACGGTTCAGTTTACGAGTGGTGAGTACAAGAATCTCCTTCGTCAGTACGGAATCCGTCAGAGCATGGATGGCAAATCCAGATGGGCAGACAACATAATGATTGAGCGTTGGTTCAGGAGTCTGAAAACTGAGCTCATATACATAAACGACTACGTGTCTCCGAAGGAGCTACGCGGCGCGATCCGCGACTATGTCGAGGATTATAATTCAATCCGACCGCATCAGAGTCTGGGTTATCTGACACCGGATAAGGTGTACGGATCATCATTCGGAGCTTTGGCGTAACCTGGAACTCTTAGGGAGGAAAC
>CAKSOR010000628.1 GCA_934477985.1 uncultured Eubacteriales bacterium | reverse complement strand
TTATCTTGGGGGATCGGACATCTGCCCCTGGCAGACGCCCGACCCGTTCGCGTTGACGCGCTCACCTCCCGGCGGAGCGCCTCCGCGGGCAAAGTCAAGGTCAGTTTACGGCGGGCGTCTGTCTGTGGCTTATCTTGGGGGATCGGACATCTGCCCCTGGCAGACGCCCGACCCGTTCGCGTTGACGCGCTCACCTCCCGGCGGAGTGCCTCCGCTGGCAAAGTCAAGGTCAGCTTTACGGCGGACGCCTGTCTGCGGCTTATCTTGGGGGATCGGACGTCTGCCCCTGGCAGACGCCCGACCCGTTCGCGTTAACGCGCTCACCTCCCGTAAAGCAACGAAGTTGCTTTAATTATTCATTATTCAATAATCATTATTCAATATTCATTTAAAAAGCGTCGGACTATCCATGACTTCATCCAGAACCACGACCGAGCGGTCGCGGTGAATGCCAGCCTTTGTTTGGCGGCTTTGGGTGAAGTTACAGGTAATCCGACGTTCTTTTATTGAATAGTGAATAGTGATTAATGAATAATGAATAATATTTATAGTAGTTTTATCGCGGCGTACACTTCGCCGAGCATATACAGCGAACCATAGCAAAGCACGACGCCGTCCTTTTTTGTATGCTCAACCGCGAGCCGGACGCCGTCCGCGACGCTCCTGCACGCCGTCACGGGCTTTCCGAAGCCCTTCAGATACTCCGCGAGTTTATCCGCCGGAAGCGCGCGCGGATTGCCCGGCGTGACCGTGACGAACTCCTTCGCGAACTCCGCGGCGTCCTTATACATGCAGTGGAAGTCCTTATCGGCGAGAACCCCGGTCAGCACCGTGATCTCGCGCCCTGAAAGGTAGGTCTTCACGCTCTTCACGAGCGCCTCTATGCACTGCGGGTTGTGTCCGCCGTCGACGATGAAGAGCGGGTCGCGGCGGACTATCTCGAATCTGCCGTGCCAGACCACGTCGCGCAGTCCCTCGCGGATGTTCGCCTCGGTGATCGCCCAGCCTTTTGCGCGCAGAACCTCAACCGCCGTCAGGACAACCGCGGCGTTGTCGAGCTGGTGTTCGCCGAGCAGAGGGAGTTTCAGCTCTTTGAACGATTCCCAGTCGAAGACCTGACCGAAGAGATCGGCACTGATCGACTTTATCGAGTCGAAATCGGCTTTGTGGAGTCTCGCGCCGACCTTTTCGCAGCGCTCCTCGACGACCCTTTCGACCGACGGCGTCGAGCGGTAGAGGACAGCGTCGCAGCCCGGCTTGATGATGCCGGATTTGGTCGCGGCGATCTTCTCAAGCGTGTCGCCTAAAAACGCGGTGTGGTCGAGTCCGATGTTGCAGATTATCGCGGCTTCGGGCGCGGGAATCACGTTCGTGGCGTCGAACTCGCCGCCCATTCCGACCTCGCAGACGACGATGTCGCACGCCCTTCTCGCGAAGTACTCGAAGCCGATCGCCGTGATGAGCTCGAACTCGGTCGGCTTGTCAGCGAGCGAGTCGGCGAGCGGGCGGACATATTCAGTGACCTCGCAGAGCTCGTCGTTTGAGATCATTGTGCCGTCGACCTCGATGCGCTCGTTGAAGTCGATGAGATATGGCGAGGTGTAAAGCCCGGTGCGGTAGCCCGCCTTGCGGAAGATCGACGCGAGCATGGCGCAGGTCGAGCCCTTGCCGTTCGTTCCGGCGACGTGAATGAAGCGGCATCTGCGCTCAGGGTGACCCATCAGGTCAAGCAGAGCCGAAATCCGCGAGAGCCCGGGGACGCTGCCCTTCCAGCTGACCGAGTGAATGTAATTGAGCGCTTCTTCGTAAGTCATTTTTATTCCTTCTTTTTGATGAGATGAGT
>CAKSOR010000627.1 GCA_934477985.1 uncultured Eubacteriales bacterium | reverse complement strand
GACAAAGACAACATCACGACAGACAAAAAAGCCGAGGTCAAGCCGGAGACGGAAGCTTCCGACGGCGAGAAACGCCCTAAACGCGCCCGTACCGAGGATCTTTCAGATATCCTCCCCCTCGCCTGCGACCTTTACGAACAACTCTGAACCCCAAGGAAGGAACCATTATGTACCACACCCTGACCGACGATCGCGAGCCGCTCAAAAGCGGACACGTAATCAGATTCAAAAAAGGCAATTTCATCATCGATCGTCTCGCCGGACGCGGAGGCTTCGCGCTTACATACATCGCGCATGAGGAGAATAAAAGCGTCTTTTTCGCTATGAAGGAGCTTTTCCCGCTGTCGGTCGGCGGGCTTTCGGCAAAGCGACGCGCCGACGGGAAGATAGTCCTTGTCGACCCGTTTTCGGACGAGGAATCGGATCAGAAAAAATTCGAAGCCTGCTATAAACAACTGATGCGCGAGGTTGAGTACACAAAAGCCGCGAGCACGGTCTGGTCCGACGTCGGAGCCGAGCTTCAGAATGACCCCGACATTCTGCCGCTCTTTTCGCCGGAAAAGGACGATATCGGCAACACATATCTTCTGATCGCCACCTGTCACGGCGAAAGCCTTGAGGAGATCATCGAAAGCGGACATTCGGGCGAAAATCTCCCGAACAGCCGCCTCGGCGACGTGATCGAAATTCTCATGCGGACCGCGATCCGGCTCGACAAGCTGCACGGCGACAAGCGGATATGGCATCTTGATCTCTCGCCATCGAACATCTGGGTGGCACACACGGCGGGTGGCTCGGAGCTTACGCCATTCATAATCGACTACGGCTCCGCGCGGTACAGCTATGAAATCGCCGATATGGCGAGCGACGCGGAGGAAGGCATACTGAATGATGAGGACAATACTAACACAATATTCACGAGCAACGCCTTTTCCGCGCCCGAAATCAAAGTGCTTGCCTCACTCGGCCAACCGGATCCGTATTACATCCCGGACGAGTCATCCGACACGTACTCGCTCGGCGCGATACTGTATTATGCCGTGATGGGGGAGTATTATAAGGGTGAGATCGGAAAGAAGTTACGTGAAATTTACCCGGATGAGCTGTTCTCGATGCCATCATACCGAAGCCCGAAAGCTTTTTCGAGTTTTCTACGCGAATTCTTTTGTGACTCCATGAACGCTGACCAGAAATCGCGCTTTATCACACCCAAGCGTTTTTTTGAAGGGCTTGAAGAGCTTAAGGGAGCTTATAACCGTGCCGGACGCCCATTGGCGGCGATTCCGGAAGACGAGCTTATTTCATACCTGATCCTTGACAAATATCCGCTTTATGACTATTCAGACGGCGATCTGAATGTGCTTGTAGTGGGACTCGGCAGTTTTTCATGGCGGATGATAAAAGCGATGCTCCCTGTCGGACAGATGCTCGGAAGGAAACTGAATATAAACATCATCGGTGAAAAACATCAGAATTTGTTTGTAAATCACATACTCGGAGAAATGCCGGAACTCTGCAATTTTGCGGACTTCAGCGGCGGAGGAAAAAGCGCATACGTGAATTTCAATTACCTCGAAGTTGATGATCCATCTGGCGATGAAGGAATCGAGCAGATTCTTGAAAAATCCGGTAAATGCAGGTATATAATCGTATCACTTTCTTCGAACGAGCAAAATATCAGCACCGCCAGAAAAATATCGAACCGAATATCACGTGAACAGAACACGATCATTCATTACTTCATGGATGAAGATATTTCGAAAAACGTCCGCTCGGATGTTCCGCTCAAAGCCAATCCGAATGTCTTCTTGAATCCGGTCGAGTGCAATCTGACGGGATATATGG
>CAKSOR010000626.1 GCA_934477985.1 uncultured Eubacteriales bacterium | reverse complement strand
TTGGTGCGCTGTTCAAAGTGGACTTTTTTCCGGTTTTCCAGACGGTGCTGTTCATTCTGATAGCTCTGATGGTATTTATTTATCACGCGGAGTGCACAAAAAAGCCTGAGTGCCTGAAAATATAAAAAAACGGCGCTTTGCCGCTTTTTTGCTGAAATTTTTTATTTTGCCTTGCTGACTTTAAAAATTCAGCAAGGCTTTTATCTCGTCCAGATTCGACGCAAAGCTGATTCCTCGCTGCATTTCGGGTGTTGAGAGACCCTTTTCGATCATTTTTTCGAGCAGGCGCTTCAGGTCGTCGTAATATCCGTTCAGGTTGTAAATTATACAGGGCTTATTTATGTGGCGCAGGACCGATTTCGACATCACTTCCGAGATCTCCTCGAGCGTGCCCGTGCCGCCGGGGAAGGCGATGAACGCGTCGCCCAGCTCGATCATCTTAGTTTTTCGCTCAGACATGTCCTTCGTCACGATCAGTTCGGTCAGTCCATTGAATTCGTAGCCCGCGTCGATGAAGAATTTCGGCTCGACGCCGATCGCTTTTCCGCCCGCCGCGAGCGTGCTTTTGGCGATTTCTCCCATGAGTCCGCACTCCGAGCCGCCGTAGATCAGTGTGTTTTTAGTCGCGCCGATCCAGTTTCCAAGCTCGCGGACGGCGGTTCTGAGCTCCGGGTCGTTGCCGAAGTTTGCGCCGAGGTAGACTGTTATGTTCATTTTTTTGTCCTTTCTTGACAATTATGGCAATTATCAGCATTCAGCGACAAATTTATTGATGATATTGACGAATATTTCGTCGTGGTTATAAGCGCAGTGTCCGTAGCCGTTCATATATTCGAAGCGGACGCGATCGGTCGGGTAGCCGAAGTGTCTGAGCGTCGCGTCGAACAGCTTGATTTGCTCGAGACGGCAGGTCATGTCGTTGCTCGCCGAAAGGCTCAGGATTTTCGGGAGTTTGCCGTCTTCGCGCGTCGGTTCGAAGTCTTTATTTATGTAATAGAGCGGCGCGGCTTCGTCGATCCGAACAAGGCGGGTGTCAAGTCCGCGCTCGTGCAGGACATTGAAGTGGGTCGTCGGCTGTCCGGCGTCTAAAAACCAGCCCTCGATCTTCAGCGGATCGAGTTTTTCGCCTGATTTCTCGGTCGCGGAATCGAATTTTGCCTCGTATTTCGAGAGATAATCGGGGTTCAGCATCAGCATCATCGCGAGGTACGAGCCCGCCGACGAGCCGCCGATTATGTATTTCGTGAACTTTTTGTAACTTTTGAGGAAGCCGATCGCTTTCGCGCAGTCCTCGATGAACTCGGGGAACTTCGCCGTCGGGTACATGCGGTATTCTATCGACGCGACAGCGATTCCGTCGGCTTGCAGTTTTTTGAAAAGATCGGCGTTTGAACTTCGATTTCCGCCCTTGAGTCCGCCGCCGTGCATGTACACGAAGAGGGGGGACTCGGGGGAATCCGGCTCGTAGAGGTCGAGCTTCAGGTCAAGGTTTTCGTCGTAGGTCAGGGTTTTCATTGGGGGACTCCTTTCGGATCGGTTGTTTTATATCATTTGTGTGTCAACCACTGAGACAACGCTGCCTCTTTGTCCGTTTCCTGTCTCAACTGTGTATATTATGAATAATTTGTCATCTGATTCATATGCAGCTGGATAGTGCCATGCCGTGCCGAATCCCAGTTCGCCGACGCCGTTCTGAAGCATTATTGCTTTGTCGAACAGCCATTTTCCCGGCTGCGAAATCAGCATCATCAGCCTGGTGCGGTCGGGGGCGCGGTTTCCGATGACATAATTTCGACCGTCTGACAATGTTCCGGAATAAATTTTGGAATTTGAGAAGGGGATGTCGGTCG
>CAKSOR010000625.1 GCA_934477985.1 uncultured Eubacteriales bacterium | reverse complement strand
GTGCGGGGCGGTCGCGGCGCGCAGGCGGCATAGCCGCCTGCGCGGGCGACCGGGAACGGCGCGCTGCGCGCGCCGTTCCCGCCTGTGTCGCCGGCTCACGCTGGCGACACAGGCAGCGCCTTCGGCGCTGGTCGCGCGCCGCGGGCGGCTGCGCCGCCCGCGGCGTCCCCCGGCGAGCGAAGCTCGCCGGGGGACGCCGTCCGCGCCTGCGGCGCGGACGGCGTCGGTGGGAACGAAAAAGGAACGCACCGCGCGAATGCGCGGAGCGTTCCCCCTTTCCCACAGACTGTCGTGGGGACCGTTGAACCCCGGCGGATTTTTTTATTTCTTCGCGTAGGCATCGTTGATCTTCTCAAGCCCTGCCTTGATCTGATTCTCGAGTCCGGCGAGCTTTGACGTGAAATTCACGCCGTTCGCGACATTCTCATATATCGTTCCGATAAGACCGAGCTCCATGGAATGCACCCATCCGAAATCAAACTTCAGACTGTCACGGATGAGGTCGATCATTGCCTCGGAATCGTCGTCGCGTGCGCCCTTCGTCTTCAGCGTCTTCTCGTAGAACTCAGGGACAACTATAGAATTGCTCTCGCGGCAGAGCGCCTCAACGAGCGTTCCAGCCATGGAGGTGTCGGCGAGCATCGTCGGGAAGCATATCATCGAGACTACGTTCGCCGTCGACGTATAATAATCCTCCTGATTCTCGTCGAGCTTCGGGACGGGTATGATACCGAAATCCACCTCGGAATCCCGGTTGCTTGTCGCGAAACCGAGACGACCGTTATAGAAAAGCGCCTGACCATTCAGGAATACCTTCTCGCCTTCATTGCCCTTATATGTGCTCTCCTTGTTGAACAGCTCATAGATCTTGTCCGCCGCTTTCTGCGATCTCTCGTTGTAGAATGTGTACTCCATCTCGCCGTTCTTGTTCGCAGTCAGAACCGGCGTGTCGAACGAAACGATGTAGTTGCGCGCAGCGTTCGAGTGCGTCGCGAGTCCGTATCTGTCATTCTCGTCGAACTTACCGTCGCCGTTCAGGTCGTCGGACACCAGTGACGAGAGCCTGTAGAGCTCGTCGACCGTCCATTTGCCGCTCTTGACAATGTCGTAAATGTCGCCGATCTTATAATTGTCCGCCATTGTCTTGTTGAAGTACACACAATAGAGACCGTCCCACATCGAGGTCGCTATGTCGCCCGTGATCATATAGATGCAGTCATTCAGCATAAGGCTGTCCGCGCACTTCTCCGACCACCACCTGTTCGAGACGTCGATCTCCGGGATGTCAACAATGTTCAGAAAAAGCCCCTCCATCGCCGGCGTCACCATGTTCGCCTGGTAACCCGCGACGACGTCGAACGAGTTATCGCTCGCCATTATCGCGCCGCGCATGAACTTGTCAAACACGTCGCGCTTGTCCCATATTCCGTCGACACCGGTGAATTTCAGCTGGACATTATAGTCCTCCGAAACCTTGTTGTTGCGCTTATATATCGCGTCGGACACCAGGTCGCCGGTCTCCTCCTCCGCGATAAATTCATGCGCCCACTCGTTGCGGTAAAGTATCGTGAACTCTTTCTGCCCATAGTCGGGGTAGACAATTTCGGGCGCGGTTGTTACGCCGTCAGTTCCGGCGGGGGTCGTTTCGGAAGGCTTTCCGCTTTCGCCGCAGGACGCCGTCAACGCCAGCATCGCGGTCAGAAGAATCGTTGAGATAAGCTTCTTTTTCATCTTGTCCTCCATTCAATTTTGCATGATTATTCGTGCTTTCGCCAGGGTATTTATATTATATCATACAAATTGCCGGGTGTCAAGGACTGATCTTGCACACTTTTGTGACCGATTTTGCACTGATTC
>CAKSOR010000624.1 GCA_934477985.1 uncultured Eubacteriales bacterium | reverse complement strand
GACAAAATACAGCACCTCGCTCTGAGACTGGCGTGCCGTCAGCCTGATCTCACGGCGGCTGCATGACGCGATTGAGATGCCGCGTCCGGGATACTTTTTCGCGATTTTGCGGACATCTTCCGGCATGTGAACGCATTTCGGAATGACGATGTGGCGGTAGAGCGCTCTTCCGACGATGAGACCTTCCTTGCTCTGTTTCGCGTTCAGGATTGCCTCGTCGTCTATGATGTCAAAGTCGATCATCGCGGCAAGGAGTTTCTCGCCACGCGCCGTGAAGCTGTCAGCCGCCTTCTTTCCGATCTCTCCGCCGAGCGAGATGTCCGCCGAGGGGAGGTAAAGAGCCGTGTCGCAGGCTCTTTTTCCGGTCGACATCAGCTTCGAGAGTAGTTCGGTCGGCTTGTAGATGTGATCCATCGAGAAAAAGCCGGGTTTTTCGGGGCAGGGCATCGGGCGCATATTGACCGCCAGCGCCTTTTCGCGTCCGTAGGGGAGGGTCATGAAGTTGAAGACGTTTATTCCGAGCAAGAACTGGTAGTTTATGACATAACGCATCTGATCGGAGGTGAGACCGTCGCCATAGACCGCGAAGCTCTCGGAGAGCGACAGCTCGCTGCCCGACTGACGCGCGGCTGAGGAAGCGAGTTTCGGGAAGAATGAAAATCCGTCTACGGGTTTTCCCGGGAAGATCTGCTGCCAGATGACATCGACGCCCGGAAGATCGAAGCGGCGGAGCAGCCTGAGTCCGCTGCCGTACTGACCGGCGGGCGAGCCCTCGAGGATATTGTCCTGGTCGAGGTGACCGCAGAGTCCTATTCCGTGAGCGTGACACCAATCGGCGCAGGGAGTGAGGAAGTTCTCGTCGAAGAGGATTCCGAGGAGTTTTTTGTAGTCGATCAGCGCCTGTTCGCCGCGTTCGGTCGAGGGAGAGAAGAGCTCGGGCAGGTAATCGAGGATGTCGTATCCGAACTCGGTGGTGAAGCGTGAGGGAAGGTCGTCACTCCAGGCGAAGTCAACGAGTTTGGGCTCATCGGTGAACATGTACGGGATCTTTTCAGCGACGAGGTCACGGAGCGAGCTCAGATATTTTTCGTGAGTTGTCGACAGGAAAGCGCGTGTGACGTCCTTGCGTGTGAGGTCAACTAAGTTCACACCGCAGTAGTGAGGCTCCGAGAAGTATTCGGTGATTCTGCCATCGCAGGCGGAACCCGGTTTGATTCTGACGCCGTTACGGTCGAAAGCGGCGAGTGTGTTCCGCGACGGTGAGTAGACGCCGCCCGCGGGTTCTGTCTCACGGCGGGAGAGGACACGCGGGTCGCTGTCCGGAAACGCCTTTTTAGTGAGACCGCAGGCGCCGCCGGACGGCCATCCGCCCTCGTCGTAGAGCCAGAGCTTTATGTCTTTTGAGAGCGCGTATTCGACGGCATAGCGGTAGAGCTTCAGGTAATCATCGGACATATATGGCGGTTCGAGGTAGGTGCGCAGGGTAGTCGGGCGGAACTCCTTGGGCTCGGGGATTATGTAGAGACCGCGGATACCGGCTTCGGCGAAGTCATCGAGTTCCTTTCTGATTTTCTCCTGGGTGAGTGGTCCGTTCCAGACCCAGCTCCAGAAGATCGGCGGGTTGTCGTTTGATTCGAGAGCCTGGGTGAAATCGATGTCGGATATATACTTCATTTTTTCCTCCGTGACTGATTGCGTTTTGCTGATCTTTTCTGAGCTATGGGATCAGGACATTTATTCTGATTATACCACAATCCGGAGAATTTTTCAAGGGATTTACGAAATTTTTGAAAAAAATTCGGGTTTTATGACGCTAAAGCAGGGTTTCTGCTGTCTGCGCTGCCGCGGACGCGCAGCGTCCGCGGCGT
>CAKSOR010000623.1 GCA_934477985.1 uncultured Eubacteriales bacterium | reverse complement strand
GTCGCGCAGGCGACCCGGCGAACGCAGGTGGCGCACTCCGTGCGCCATCGACCTCGTGCCCGGACGCGCCTGCGGCACGCCCGGCGCGAGGTCGACGGGTGCTTCGCACCCGCCTGCGGCATCCCCGTCAAATTGATTACTACATATACAAAGCTTCAATATAGTAACCGCATAATAATTATAATATTTTTTGGAAAGGAATAAACAAAATGAAAAAACGCGTACTCTCAACAATCCTGCTCCTCGCGCTGCTCGCGGGAACATCCTGCGGAGGCGGAGCGACCGATGATCCTGTGACGACAGAGCCCCAGGACGGCACGACAAACACAGAGCAGACCGAAACAACCTCATCGCGCGACTCATCTGACCTGCCTGAATCCTATGACCTCAAGGGCTACTCGATGCGCGTCCTCTATAAGACCCGCGGCGGAGTCGCTACCTCGATGGACGAAATGGCGCCTGAGGAAGCCAACGGAGACGTACTCAACGACGCGATCTATGACCGCAATGTAATGCTCTTCTCGAAGTACAACTTCTCAATCGAGAATCTCTTCGCTGACAACGTTCTGAATGAGGTCGTCAAAGTCACCGCGGCTGGCGACGATGAATACGACGTCGCGTTCCCTTACTACGACCGCGCGTCCGAGCAGGTGAACACCGGCATCTTCATCGACCTGAACACAATGCCCAACCTCAACCTGAAAAAGAACTACTGGGACCAGAACTTCCTCACCGCTACCTCGCTCGCCGGAAAGAATTACTTCGCGGTCGGAGACATAATGGTCGCGGAGGACGACGTGCTCCTGATGATGCTCTACAACAGTGACCTGGCAAACGATCTCGGCATCGAGAACCTTTACGACGCTGTCAGAGAAGGACGCTGGACCTACGATCTCCTCCGCAAATACGTGAAGCAAGCGGCGAATGACGTCGACGGCGACGGAAAGATGACGCCGAACGACACGATCGGTTTCCTGTTCGCTAACAACAACTGCCTTGCCCCGCACCTCGCCGCTGTCGGACAGATGATCTTCACAAAGGACAAGAACGATCTGCCGGTCATGAACACCGACCTCGACAAAGCCTACAAGGTGTTCGACATCCTTGATGAGCTGCTCGACCAAAACCGCTACGCATATGACTGGATTCAGTTCGGCTCAAGCCAGGAGCAGATCAACGGATTCACATCGCTCGTACAAAACAAGCAGGTGCTGTTTCAGAACATGATTCTGTCGCAGCTGCGCAGATGCTACCGCGACGTCTCCGCGGATTTCGGAATGCTGCCGATGCCCAAGCTCGATGAGTCGCAGGAGAATTATTACACGACGATCTGGAAGTCGTTCCAGGCGGTCTGCGTGCCGTCGACCTGCTCGCACCCCGACGAGGTCGGCTTCATCCTCGAGGCACTCGCCGCGGGCAGCGACAAGCTGAACGACGCTTACTACAACATCTGCCTCGAGTCGAAGTACACGCGCGACCCCGAGTCGTTCGAAATGATCGGGCTCGCCCGCCAGAACGTGCTTTACGATATCGGCTTCATCTACGACTGGGGCAAGCTCTACTCTTCGATGAACGCGGCAGCCGCGGCAAATGACGGCACAATGGCGTCGCTCATCGGCTCGCTCTCAGACACCGCGAAAGCCGCCGCAGAGAATTTCATCAAGGAACTGAGATAGAAAAAAAGTCTGCCGTTTACGCGGCAGACTTTTTTTACCGGGCACCGGAAAGGCGGCGCGGATCAGGCGTGAATCTCAACCCTGAACCGCAATCGTCCCCGCGCAAGGCACACGAGGTGATGCACGGATGTAAGCGTCAGCCCCCGCCGCCGCGCGCTGAGCGCGCGGCGGATTCGCCGGGGCGCGCAGGCGACCCGG
>CAKSOR010000622.1 GCA_934477985.1 uncultured Eubacteriales bacterium | reverse complement strand
AACCCGACTTCAGGGAAACGCTGATTTAAGGTTGTTTTCACTCAAAAAAGCCCACAAATCCAAGCCTTTTTCGCGTGAAACCCCGAATTATTCAGCTTATCCGTAGCGTATGAAAATGGCGATGGAATCGTCATTTTCATTGACCATTCGGAAGGGTTATCGAACAAGGCTGATGAACTCACGAAAGGAAACCGACATGAAACTCAACTATAAACGCACCCTCACGGTAGGCTTTGCGTTCTTCCTCATCTGCGCCTTCTGGCAGGCTTACGACAGCATCATACCGAAAATTCTGACCGATAAATTCGGTATGGAGCAGGTCTGGTCGGGCGCGGTCATGGCGCTTGACAACGTCCTCGCCGTCTTCCTCCTCCCGTTATTCGGCGCGGTCTCGGATAAATACTCCGGCAGACTCGGCAGACGCACGCCCTTTATCCTCTTCGGAACAATTGCCGCTTCGATCGGCATCGTTGTCCTCTCGCTCGCCGACGATCTCCAGCTCTCAAAGCTCGACGGTCGCGACCCCTGGGAGGTCACTAAAGAGAATCCGATGATCCTCGTTCTATTCATGCTGATCCTCCTCTTCGTTCTCGTCGCGATGTCAACCTTCCGCTCGCCCGCGGTCGCTCTGATGCCCGACGTTACCCCAAAGCCCCTCCGCTCAAAGGGCAACGCCATAATCAACCTGATGGGCAGCGCCGGCGGAATAATCGTCCTCATCCTCGGCATGGTCTTCGGCACGGGTAAGCCCGAAAACGCTCAGATGAGCTACACCGGCTTCTTTGCCGTAATCGCCGGACTCATGCTCGTCGCGCTCCTTATCTTCATGCTGACCGTCCGCGAGAAAAAGTGGGCTGCCGAAGCCGACAAGATCAACTCGAAGCTCGACAGCGTCGAAATCACCGGCAAAGGCGACCTCAGCCGCGATGAACTCAAATCGCTTATCCTCATTCTCGCCTCGGTCGTCCTCTGGTACATGGGCTACAACGCCGTCACCAGCAAATACTCGGTCTACGCCGGCGCGGTCCTCGGTCTCGACTTCAACCTCACGCTGATAATCGCTCAGGCAGCCGCGATAATCTCCTACATCCCGGTCGGTATAATCTCCTCGAAGCTCGGTCGTAAGAAGACTATCCTAGCCGGAGTCGTAATGCTCGGCGCGGCGTTCTTCTGCGCTTCCTTCATGCGCGAGGGAAGCAGCCCGATCGTCATGAACTGCCTCTTCGCGCTCGCCGGAATCGGCTGGGCGACGATAAACGTCAACAGCTACCCGATGGTCGTCGAGCTCGCCAAATCCGGCGACGTCGGAAAGTACACCGGTTACTACTACACCGCCAGCATGTCCGCGCAGATCGTCACGCCGATTCTCAGCGGCGCGTTCCTGACCTACGGCGGCATGACCACCCTCTTCCCATACGCCGCGATATTCGTCGCGGGCGCGTTTGTGACGATGCTCTTCGTGAAGCACGGCGATTCGCTCGGCGAGAAGAAGGATTTCCTTGAGCATCTTGATGTGGGTGACTGATATGCTCACCGCGACAGTTATTCTCATAATCATTGCCCTCTGGCTCTTTCTGATCTTCCCCGGGCACAAAAAAATACCCGAGGTCTTCAAACGCGATTACGCTCACCGCGGACTGCATGACAATAAGACGATTCCCGAGAACTCGCTCGCTGCGTTCGGTCTCGCCGCCGACAAGGGCTACGCAATTGAGCTCGATGTACAGCTCTCAAAGGACGGTGAGGTTTATGTCTTCCATGACTACTCGCTTGAACGTATGACCGGCTGTAAGTCCAAGCTCTCCGAACTCGACTCGTCCGAGTTAGATAAGCTCCGCCTGCTTGACACAGATGAGCATATCCCGCGCTTTTCCGAGGTTCTTGAC
>CAKSOR010000621.1 GCA_934477985.1 uncultured Eubacteriales bacterium | reverse complement strand
TTTATTTATTTCTTTATATACCGTTGGCATCTCCTCCGCAGATGAATCCTGTGTTGGCTTTTCCGTTGTAGGTTCTGACGATTCAGGAGCGGCAGAATCAATCGAGTTTTCCACAGGTTTGTGGGGCGTCTCGTAGATAACATACTCCATCCCGCCAAGTCGACCGCGCGCATCACGCTTACGTTCCCGCACAATGTAACCATGCTTCTCAAGCTCGTTTATTCCCTGACGAATCGAGTCAATCCCATCCGAGAAC
Source organism: uncultured Eubacteriales bacterium (assembly GCA_934477985.1). Taxonomy (GTDB): domain Bacteria; phylum Bacillota; class Clostridia; order Oscillospirales; family CAG-272; genus Flemingiibacterium. Next base: position 1,639 of record CAKSOR010000621.1, on the reverse strand, counting down.
AACGTGGCCAGCCCCTTGAGCGTGTAATCCCAACTCTCAGGAAGTGAGAGCATCTCAACGAGAATGCCCTTAGCCTTAGCTGAAAGCGACCTATCTTTGAACACGCAGTTAGCCACGACCGTAAAGTCGCGGCTCTTATCCACTCTGAATACCGGCATGATGTTTTCTCCTTTTCAATTGTAAATATTTCTTTAACGCAAAAAGGGACAAGTCAAATAATTTAACTTGTCCCTTTTACGGATATTCGGTTTTACCTTTCACGGCTCTGCTGCCTCTTTCTCTGCCATGATTCCAGCAGCTTAATAATGACCTCCTGCATTTTCATCGGCGTAAATGACCGAGGGAAGAACTTCTCCAGCACATCGGCAGGAATAGTGAGATCATTCCGCTCCGGCTTCTTCTGTTCAGACATGATCGAGAGCATTGAGTCATCAGTAAGCTCGCCCGACTGTGACAGTTTCTTCAGTCGCTGTGCCTGAGAGAGTGAGGGCGTCGCCTGCTCGCTTGAAATTGTGTCAAGGAGCATTTTCTGTTCATCCGGCTTGAGGTAGGAAATCTCTACCGCCGGAGTGAAAGCCATCTTCTTTTCGTCGACCATCTGTTGTAACTCTGGTTGGAGTTCTGTAAGTCGAATATACCGCCTGACAGTATCTCCGCTCACATCCGCCTCTTTAGCCACTGCGTCATCAGCTCGAAAATTCGCCGCAACTTGCGGCGAATTTTTTAGTGGGCGTCCCGCCTGTCTTTTCAGAGCCTCCATCTTCATTTTATAAGCCGCGGCGCGCTCACTCGGGAGGATATTTTCTCTCTGCAAGTTCGAATCGACCATAAAGATAATGGCAGCATCGTCGTCAAGCTCACGAACAATAGCAGGAATCGTCTTCTTCCCCGCAAGCTCACAGGCACGTTTTCGTCGGTGTCCCGACAAGATTTCATAGTCTCCATCTTTTGACGGTCTTACAATCGCAGGCTGTAGAACTCCGTAGGTCCTGATGCTCTCAACTGTCTCCCTCATCGAGTCATCATCCCGTACTTGGAATGGGTGATTAGGAAAAGACTTGAGCTTTTCAACAGGAATGTTTGTAATATACTCGGTCATAGGACTCCTTTCTGTACCGGATAATCCCGGGCATTAAAAAAGGGCAAAACCTCCCGAATGGGAATTGTTTTGCCCTTGCGTGAACTATTAAATTATGGTGTGGACATAGAAAAAGCGCAAAGATTAAATTAAAATCTCTGCGCTTTTCCTTGCAAACCTTTTTTCCTTCGCTGGTGGACCATCTAGGACTCGAACCTAGGACCGACCGGTTATGAGCCGGTTGCTCTAACCAACTGAGCTAATGGTCCATGTTATCTAACAAATAAGGAATGAATATATCTTCGGATATATCCATTCCCTACTAATGGCTCCCCCTGCTGGGCTCGAACCAGCGACATCATGATTAACAGTCATGCGCTCTGCCAACTGAGCTAAGGAGGATTATATATGATTTGCACAATTTCTTGTGTTAATCTTTTTAGAAAACAAGAAGTTGGCGTTGACCTATTTTCCCGAGCCGTCGCCAGCTAAGTATCTTCGGCACTGTTGAGCTTAACTTCCGTGTTCGGAATGGGAACGGGTGGACCCTCAACGTTAATA
>CAKSOR010000620.1 GCA_934477985.1 uncultured Eubacteriales bacterium | reverse complement strand
TCAAGCTAAAAACAGATATACGATGAGAAGGATAGACTTTCAGCATTTCAATGTTTACCTGTCGGTCAGCCACAAGGAGGCGCGGCCGATGGACGTTCGCGAGACCTTCGCGGACATGATATACAACAACGTGAACGGCATCAAGGCGCACGCCCTCGCCCTGAAGATATACGAGAGTGAGGGGGAGGCGGACTACACCGATGACGAGGTGAAACTTGTGCGCGTCGTCGCCGAGCGTCTTTGCGTTCCCGGCTTCATAGACGGACTGAACGAGCAGTTGGATAATAACCCTAACAACGAATGATATGACAGACGAGGAGAAGAAGACCGTCGTTCAGGAAGTCCTGAACCAGATAAAGACAGACAGTCAGAGCGTGGACGAACTGGAAACCGCCACCTCACTTGACAGCGTGAACTCACTCCCGGCCATGCAGGGTGAGAAGGTTGTCCGTGTGCCTGTGTCCCTGCTTGCGAAACCTGCGGAAGACGCGGCCAAGAGAGCAAACGCAGCCGCCGCCACAGCGGACGCATCATCGAGAACGGCCGGAACTGCGGCACAGCAGGCCAAAGACGCGGCAGATGTGGCTTCCGGCGCGGCACTCACGGCCAACAATTCGGCCATGCTTGCCGATGCGGCCACGGCAAAGCTGAATGATGCCATCGCAGCGGCCAACACCCACCCGGTGGTGCTGGTGAACAGCCTTATCGGTGATGCCGACCGCATATTCAGTGACTGGTCTGAAGCGTTGGAGACCATTGCCGGCAACGAGAGCACCGGTGGGGAGAAAGTGTTCACCACCGGCTGCGTGATGATATTCAGAAGTGCGGACGGCTGGGAGTCCTGGCAGTTCACCGGTGACCCCGACAACGACCTCCATGATGCGGAGAAATGGCAGGAATATGCCACAGGCGGCAGTGGCGGAAACACCTGCAACGTGACAGAGGAAATCCCGCTTGAGAGTGGTTACTACACATTGGCGACCGCCATTGTTGCCGTGGAGGAGAAGAAACGTGCCAAGGGACGCTGCATCACCTACGAGACGGCACAGGGCAAGTGGGAGACCAAACAGTTCATCGGCACGAGCCTTGACAGTTGGGAACAGGTGGCGAGCTGGGAGGACTTCGGCGGTGCGGGCAACGTGAAGAGCATTTCTGTAAACGGAAAGAAACAGACGCTTGACAGCGCGGGCAACGTGAACCTCACCATCAACGAGACAGAGGTGGACGAGAGCCTGAACACGAACTCCACCAATCCGGTGCAGAACGCGGCCGTGGCCGCCAAACTTGCAGAGGTCGAAGCCAACACCATATTCGGCGGCAGTGCCGAACTGAGCGATGACGAGAGCACCGTGCGTGTGACGCTGACCAACAAGAGTGGTGCGGAGGTCGTAGGTCTGGACATACCGGCAGGAAAAGGCGGCGGTGGCGGAGAAACCTCCACCACCAAAATCGTGTTGACGGCAGAAACAGACAAGTCCGTCATCAAGGAAGGCGACAAGGCCACACTCACATGGTTCTACGACCACCAGTACAGCAGCGGTGACGAGAAGGGGACATCGACGGGGCAGAAAGCCACGGTGGAGATACAGATGAAACGCGGCGCGACGCTGATGTATTCCGATACGCAGCAGGACGTGAGCAAGGGCACATATACGCTGGACCTGACGAAATACCTCCTTTTGGGCACGACTGACATCTATGTGAAGGCCACCACCACCGATCCGACCACAGGCAAGACGCAGACCAAGCAGAGCTATGTAAGCGTGAAGGCGGTGACGCTTGCACTGACGAGCGGTTTCAATATTGCCGAGTGCATTGCAAAGGGTGGTTATGGCGTGAGCGAGAATGTGGGCATACCCTATGCCGTAAGCGGAAGCGGTACAAAGACCGTCACCCTC
>CAKSOR010000619.1 GCA_934477985.1 uncultured Eubacteriales bacterium | reverse complement strand
CGATGATGAACGTCACCTTCGTAACCGGAGTCGAGGAGCTCGACAAGAAGTTCCCGAAGGAAGCCGAAAAGAACGGCCTCATGAACCTCAAGGGTCACCGCTCGGTCGGCGGCATGAGAGCCTCGATCTATAACGCGATGCCTTACGAGGGCGTCGAAAAGTTAGTCGCTTTCATGAAGAAATTCGCCGAAGAGAATCCTAAGGGTTAATGTCAGAGGGGCGGAAACCCCTTTGACAAGTTGCCTTGAGGGCAACTTGTGGAGAGGGGTTCCCGCCATGAGTTGCCGCTCGCGGCAACTCATCGACACGTACTCTCCACCTTCCCTAAACCTTTTCAAACAAGGGGTTATTTGCGGCTTTTAATGCTGTTTAATCAAGGGTGGAGAATTTAGAAATATGTGTGCTTGTATTGGGGAAACCCAATCTGATATTAACAGGAGAACAACAATGAAAAATATACAGCTTCTCAACAAGATCGCTAAATGCGGTACTGATATATTCGACGCGAACTACACCATCGCGGACAATGTCGCCGATCCCGATGCGATAATGGTCCGCTCGGCTGTCATGCACGATATGGAGTTCGGCAAGAACCTCAAAGCAATCGCCAGAGCCGGCGCGGGCGTCAACAACATCCCGCTCGACAAGTGCGCTGAGCAGGGAATCGTCGTCTTCAACACGCCTGGCGCGAACGCCAACGGCGTCAAGGAATTGGCTCTCTGCGGAATGCTTCTCGCCTGCCGCGATGTGGTCGGCGGAATCAACTGGGTTCAGACCGTGAAGGATGACCCGAATGTCGCGAAACTCATCGAGAAGGAGAAATCCCGCTTCGCCGGAATCGAGATCAAGGGCAAGACGCTCGGAATCATCGGACTCGGCGCTATCGGCGGACCGCTCGCGACGGCGGCGGTTCATCTCGGAATGGACGTTCTCGGCTGCGACCCGTACATCTCGGTCGAGGCTGCGTGGAACATCTCGCGCTCGGTTCAGAAGGTTGAGACCCGCGAGGAGATCTTCCGGAACGCCGACATCATCTCAATCCACACGCCGCTGATCGACAGCCCCGACCCGAAGGTCGCGACTAAGTACATGATCAACAAGGACACCCTCGCGATGATGAAGGATGGCGTCATCATCCTGAACTTCGCCCGCGACGCGCTTGTCAACGACGACGATATTGAAGCGGCGCTGAAGTCCGGCAAGGTCAGACGTTACGTTACCGACTTCCCGAACACCCGCACTGCCGGAATGGAAGGCGTTATCGCGATTCCGCACCTCGGCGCTTCGACTGAGGAGAGCGAGGACAACTGCGCGGTGATGGCAGCGAAGGAGCTCCGCGAGTACCTCGAGCGCGGAAACATCGTGCATTCGGTCAATTTCCCGGACGTCTCGATGCCGCACAACGGCGACGCGCGTATCTGTGTGCTGCACAGAAACATCCCGAACCTGCTGTCGCAGATCACCTCGGCGATCTCGGCGCGGAACATCAACATCGAGAATCTCGCCAACCGCTCTAAGAAGGATTACGCGTACACGATCGTCGAGATAACCGGCGATATTCCGGCTGATCTGGTCGACGCGATCGCGGCGATTGACGGCGTCATCAGAGTCAACGTGATAAAATAAAAGGGTATGACTGAAAAGCCCGCCCACAAAAAAGCCCCGTTGGCGTACCTGCGATAAAGCAGGTGCGCCAAGCTTTTATGTCCAACTCAATTTTTGATTTATAACCTCTCAATTATTAAGAGGTGGACAAATCGTCAAAAACTTGGTATAATATAATCACAGACCGGTCAAGTAACAAAATCAGGAGAATTGTTTATATGACATTTGGACAAAAGATAAAATCACTTCGACGAGAAGCAAATATGACACAAGAAAATCTTGCAGAACTTCTTTCTATT
>CAKSOR010000618.1 GCA_934477985.1 uncultured Eubacteriales bacterium | reverse complement strand
GAAATTATGAACAGAAAATCAGCCATCCGAACAAGCATCGGAATAACAGTGCCTATTGCCGAAAACAGAGTTTTACAGGACGGTATCAGTCAGCGTTTTGCACATATTTGTAGCTATTATCGAATTCAGCTCAGGAATATGCAGTAAATATACAGCTGACAGCAGCAAATATTCAGTATAAGCCCTTATTTCTGAATATTATCAAAAACCGGACAGGCGCATTGCACAAAAATTGAGCCGAAAGTTTGTTGAAACTGCCCGCCGCCTTTCGACAGACGCGCGAATAAATATTCAGAAACGAATGAATAATCCGGCATGATAGATTCCTGATATTGTCTCTGCTGTATGCCACTATGTAAAAATCAATCTCAAACCGCCGATCAGCCCGAAACGGGGTGAAAAAAAGTCCGAAAAATGTTGTTCATAAAATGTTTACATCATCCAGAGAACGGAGTTTCTGGGTATTTTCGCCGCGGAAATATTCGGTTCGTATATATGCCGGAACGCGAAAATCGGGGTGTCGAAAACTCAAAATGAGTTTTTGACACCCCTAAAATTTTGGTCTGTTCACAACTACTGTCCGGACATTGCCGCTGACGGCGCCGGATTGCACAGTATCAGTTGGGGAATGTCAGATTACGTTTGGATTCAGTAATACCGTTTGACGGTTCGTTAATTGTGTGGTATAATAAAAAAACAAAAGGAGAAATGCAAAATGAGTTCAAAAAGAATTACGGAGCGCGATTTTTTCATATGCGAAGCGGTCGAATTAGCTGAGAAGTTAATAGGCAAAGTCATTTGTAACATGGTTGCAGATAAAATATTGCGTTTTAGAATAATAGAAACAGAAGCGTATGGAAAAAATGATACGGCGTGCCATTCAAATAAGTATAAAAGCGGAAATGGTGTCATCTCACAGAATATGGTGGGCGGCACATTATATGTTCATTATGATAACAAAGATAAACCCGGCAGTATGTTCGATATAGTCGCAAATGTAGTTGGTGTTGGTGAAGGTGTTTTAGTCAGAGGCGGGATAAATTTGGATGATCCCAACGAAAAATATGCAAGCAAACCTATGCGCTTGGGCGAAGCCCTAAGGATTGATTATAAAAGATTAAATCGTGTCGACATGACAACATCTGATCTGATTTGGATCGAAGATGATGGTTTTGATTGTTCCGAAAAAATCAAAAAAGATAAGCGGAAATTAGGAAAAGCAACAGGCATCAAGCAGGAAGATAAAGATAAACTATGGCGTTTTTCCTTGCAAGCATAAATGGGAAACGAGAGTGCAAAATGCTTTACTTTTCATCAATTCTGAAATCCGACCCCAAATATTCATTATCGGCGGAAAATCTGTTTTCCGCTTTATCCGACACCGAAGAAAAACACACTCTTTTTGCCGGAGCAAAGGATATCTGGGCAAGGGATTATATGCCTGTCAGAACAAAAGGCGGTAAGTATATATCGTTTCGGTACGAGCCGAGCTATCTTGCAGATGATCCGCAACTAAGAACAAATTTTAAAACCGATATTGCACCGCATTTCACACTGCCTGTTACATATTCAAATATCAATCTTGACGGCGGAAACGTTGTATTTTCGCCGTCAAGGTCGAAAGCCGTTATCACCGACCGGGTGTTTTCGGAAAATACCGAATATGATAAAAATACTCTTTTAAACGAGCTTGAAAATTTGCTTGAAGCTGAGATAATTATTATTCCGTCGCTTAAAAGCGACATGACCGGTCACGCGGACGGCGTTGTGCGGTTTGTGAACGAAAACACGGTGATCGGCAACGCCTCGCCTTACAAAAGCGGTTACGAACAAAAAGTTAAATCGGCTTTGAAAAAACACGGCATTTCGGTTCTGGATTTTCCGTATTTCGATTCTGACGGCAAAAGC
>CAKSOR010000617.1 GCA_934477985.1 uncultured Eubacteriales bacterium | reverse complement strand
ACCTGAGAATTCTCCAGTCGTTCAAGGAGATGGAAGAGCCCTTCGAGAAGAACCAGATCGGCTCGTCAGCGATGCCGTACAAGCGAAATCCGATGCGAAGCGAGCGTATCTGCGCACTCGCGCGCTACGTCATCTCGGATTCGATCAATCCGGCGATCACCGCGTCGACTCAGTGGTTCGAGAGGACGCTTGACGACTCGGCGAACAAGCGGATTTCGATGGCTGAGGGCTTCCTCGCAATAGATTCGATACTGAATATTTACATAAATGTTACAGCCGGGCTTGTAGTCTACCCGAAGATGGTCGAAAGACGCATCATGAACGAGCTTCCGTTCATCGCGTCTGAGAACATTCTGATGGACGCGGTCAAGAAGGGCGGCGACCGTCAGGAGCTCCACGAGCTGATCCGCGAGCACTCAATCGCGGCTGGCAAGCGCGTCAAGGAGGAGGGACTCGACAACGACCTGATCGAGCGGATTGCGAACGACCCGAGATTCGGGCTCTCGCGCGACGAAATCGTCACGAACCTCGATCCGAAGAACTACACCGGTCGCTCGGAGCACCAGGTCGAAGAGTTTGTCCGCGACGTGATCGATCCGATGCTCTCAAGCGGAGAGGCTGCCGGAGCGGTCGAGCTCAACGTATAACCTGAAAAAAAACTGAAAAGCGGGGCAGATGTCCCGCTTTTTTACATATCTTTTACATTTCGTTTATATTCCTGCGGAGTAACTCCGGTCACCGAGCGGAACTGCTTGTTGAAATTCGCCGTGTTGTGGTAGCCGCTGGCGAGCGCGATTGCAAGAACCGTCTGATTCGTCGTCCGAAGCAGCTCCGCGGCGTGATCAATCCGGCGGCGCTTGACATATTCGCGCACCGGGACGCCGGCGATCATCACGAAAAGCCGCTCAAAATTACTCCTGCCCATCCGCGCAACCTCGCAGAGCTCCGGAATTGTGATCTCACCGAGAAAGTTCTCGTCGATGTGGTCGAGCGCGAGCGCGATGCCGTTCACCGAACCGAGCTGCCGCTTCGGCTTTCCGAGAATGTCGCAGCTCCTCAGGATCAAAACGAGCGCGCGGAGCAGATCGTTCTGCGCGATAAGCTGATATCCTTCGCGCTTTTCAAACATTTCAAGCGCGCAATTCTCAAGTGATGTGCAAATTGCCGGATAATCGCTGCCTGCGAGCTCGGAAGTTATGCGGTTCATACCATCTCTACGTTCGAAAAACAGTCTCGGCAGGTCGATTCCGCTTCCGGAAATAAGCAGCTTTGGCAGAAAATGGAAGTTAATCGCCTCCATCTCGACTGCGGGGTCTACATATGTGATTTTGTGGATTTCGCTCGACGTGAACATGAAAATGTCGCCTGGGCGGATCGGATATTCGCGTCCTGTGACCGAGTAAACGCCCTGACCGCTGCGGAAATACGCGAGCTCCAGCTCGTCATGGTGGTGCGGGTAAAATTCGCGCCTGCCGGGTATTGATCTGACACTGTATACTTTCAACAAATTCTCGGTCATTATTTTGACACCTCCACCGGGAAAAATCGCGGAATTGGACAAAAGTTTGCAAACTTTGGTTTATTGTTGATGAAATAAGCCTCAAAATATGGTATCATATATTTACAAAGCATTGGACTTTATGTTACTATTATATCATAAAGCGAGCGAAAAGTAAAGTGTTTTCAAGAAAAAACACAAAAAAATCCGGAGGTAAAACAATGAACAAGCGAAGCATTTCAATTCTGCTGCTGATCTCGTTCGGCACAATGTTTGCGGCTTCATGCGGCGAGCCGGAAGGATCGGACGTTACGACGGAGCTTCAGGCAAACGTCACGACAATCGACGAAACCAGTTCCGACGAGCTGAGCGACGATCTGCCGAAAGACCTGAAATTCGGCGGCGAGACAATCAATGTTC
>CAKSOR010000616.1 GCA_934477985.1 uncultured Eubacteriales bacterium | reverse complement strand
GCCGGCGGCCCCGGCATGCGCGAGATGCTCACGCCGACGTCCGCCATCGTGGGCATGGGGCTTTCCAAGTCCGTGGCGCTCATCACCGACGGGCGCTTCTCCGGCGCCTCGAAGGGCCCCTGCGTGGGACACGTGAGCCCCGAAGCTGCGGCGGGCGGTCCCATCGCGCTCATCGAGGACGGCGACGAGATCACGGTCGACATCGAAGGGGGCGAGATCAACCTCCATGTCGACGACGAGGAGCTTGCTCGCCGCCGTGCCGCGTTCGTCGCGCCCGCACCGAAACACAACCATGGCGTTCTCGCCAAGTATGCAAAGCTCGTCTCATCGGCCGATAAGGGGGCGTATGTCTCGTGAGCAACACCGCGAAAAGCAAGAAACCTCAGTTTGGCGGGCCTTTGGGCCTGGGCAGCAAGACCGAGAAGCAGGGCCTGCGCATGAACGGCGCCGAGGCCATTATCGCCTCGCTCGAGGCCGAGGGCGTTGATTTGGTGTTCGGCTACCCTGGTGGCCAGGCGATCAAGATCTACGACGCGCTCTACGACAGCAAGCAGATTACGCATATCCTCGCTCGCCACGAGCAGGGCGCGGTGCACGAGGCCGACGGTTATGCGCGTGCGACGGGGCGCCCCGGCGTTGCCATCGTCACGTCCGGCCCCGGCGCCACGAACACGGTGACGGGCATCGCGACGGCCTACATGGACTCCGTGCCCCTCGTCGTCATCACCGGCCAGGTGCCGCGCGGCGTCATCGGCACCGACTCGTTCCAGGAATCCGACATCGTCGGCATCACCATGCCGATCGTCAAGCACTCCTTCCTTCTGCAGTCGGCCGAAGAGCTCACGACGACCTTCCGCGAGGCGTTCCATATCGCCTCGACGGGACGTCCCGGCCCCGTGCTCATCGACGTGCCCTCCGACATCCAAAGCGAGCAAATCGTTTTCAACTATCCCGACGCGGTGAACCTGCCGTCGTATCGCCCCACGTACAAGGGCAACGCCAAGCAGATCAAACAGGCAGTCGGCGTGATCGAGCGCGCCGAGCGGCCCATCCTCTACGTCGGCGGCGGCGCGATCGCGTCGGGTGCCACCGAAGAGCTCGTGGAGCTTTCTAATGCGATGCAGATTCCCGTGGTGACGACGCTTATGGGCAAAGGCGCCTTCCCGGCGTCGCACCCGATGAACTTAGGTCCCGTCGGCATGCACGGCTCGAAGTTCGCAAACCTCGCCATGACCGAGTCCGACCTGATCATCGCGGCGGGCGCGCGCTTCTCCGACCGTGTGACGGGCAAGCTCTCCGAGTTCGCCCCGCATGCGAAGGTCATCCACATCGACATCGACCCGGCCGAGATCGGCAAGATCCGCGAGGCGCAGGTGCCCATCGTCGGCGACTTGAAGGGCGTCGTCGCGGGTATTGTCTCCACGATCGAGAAGGAAGCCTGCACGCCGCGCACCGAGGCGTGGAACGCGCAGATCGCGGAATGGCGCGAGCGCTACCCGTTCTACGATGCGCAGATTACCGAGAACCCTAACGAGATTGTTCCCGAGATCGCCATGCAGAAGCTCTCCGCGAAGCTCGACCCGTACAACTCCGTCGTCGTGACCGAGGTCGGCCAGCACCAGATGTGGGCCGCGCAGTTCATCGACCGCGAGGAGCCGCGCAGCTTCATCTCCTCGGGCGGTCTGGGCACGATGGGATTCGGGTTTCCCGCATCGATCGGCGCTGCGTTCGGACGCCCGGGCGCGCAGGTAATCTGCATTGCCGGCGATGGATCGTTCCAGATGAACAGCCAGGAGATGGCCACCGCCGCCATCCACAACGTGCCCGTGAAGGTCGTCATCCTGGACAACCGCGCGCTCGGCATGGTGCATCAGTGGCAGAAGCTCTTCTATCGCGAGCGCTACTCGTTCACCGAGCT
>CAKSOR010000615.1 GCA_934477985.1 uncultured Eubacteriales bacterium | reverse complement strand
GGATTCGCTCTATGTGCTGACCGGCGACATTTCGCCCGCGCTGAACTCGCGCGTCTACACGATGGTCTTCAACAAGGACCTCTGCGAGGATCTGAAGCTTGAACTGCCATACCAGTATGTGCTTGACGGGAGCTGGACGCTTGAGCGCTTCAATAAGTACATATCCGACGTCAACATGGATGTGAACGGCGACGCGCAGATGGATTACAATGACAGATGGGGCTTCTTCAGCCAGGACGGATGCTCATGGATGATGTATTTCGCCGGCGGCGGACAGGTGACCTCGAAGAGCAAGAGCGGCGACTATGAGATAGCCTTCAACACCGAGCGCAACGTCCGGCTCGCGACCGAGGCATTGCAGATCTCGATCGACAAGAGCAAAACTCTTATGGCGAACCCATATGTCGCTGAAAACGGCAACAGCTGGGCGGCGGCTACCGCGTGGTTTTCGGGCGGCGGAGCGCTTTTCCGCTCGTCGGTGCTCGAGCCGATCCCGCGCGACCTGCGCACGCTCGATGTCAATTTCGGAATAGTTCCGTTCCCGAAGTTAGACGAGAATCAGGACAGATATTACACGCTCCCCGAGGAATATTCGCTGGTCTTCTCGATTCCGGTGACGTCCGACCCTGATTTTGTGCCGCTTATAATGGAGGCGCTGGCGGTCGAGTCTGTGTCGACGGTCTCCCCGGCGTTCTATGACGTCTGCCTGAACGGCAAGGTCGTCCGCGACGAGGAATCGAAGGCGATGCTCGATATAATCTTCGCGAGCAAGTCGTTCGACATCGGCTATATCGCGAACTTAGCGTCCTTCCGCTCGATGCTGACGAATCTCGAGAAGTCGGGCAGCACCGATGTCGCGTCGTCCTACGCGTCGGCGATGAATTCCGCGAAGACCGAGCTTGAGAAGATACGCGAGGATTTTGATTCGATTGTAAACTAAAAAAATGCCGCACAGTGAAATATCTGTGCGGTTTTTTTGAAAAAACTCTTGACAATAAGTGAAAAGTGTGGTATAATACACGTATATCAAACGCAATGCACAGGAGAGATACAATGAAACACACACAATTCAAACTCACGGCACTTCTCATGGCACTTATTCTCACATTCGGCGCGGCGTCCTGCGGCGGAGCGAATGGCTCTGACGAGACGACCTCCGGAGACACGACCGAGCCGGTCACCGAAAAGCCGACGGTCGATTCTGACGGCTACAAGCTCGACTCGCTTCCGGAGCTCGACTTCAAGGGCGCGACGGTGCAGATGTTCGTTCCGTCAACCGGACTCGAGGTCTCTGAGTTCGAGATGACCGAACAGACCGGCGATGTCATCGACGACGCGGTCTGGGAGAAGAACACGCACGTCGCCGACCGGCTCAAGATTAACTTCGAGTACACGACCGAGCCCGGCGGAAACGCCAACCGCTTCACCTTCGCCGACCGCATAAAGGCGAGCATAATGGCGGGTGATCGGGCATACGACATCTGCGCGGGCTATTCGATGTCAATAGCGAATCTCGCCGCCGCCGAAATGCTGACTGACCTGAACTCGCTGCAATATCTCGACTTCTCGCAGCCCTGGTGGTCTGATGGACTTCTGACGCAGGCGACGGTCAATGACAAGCTCTATTTCGCGTCCGGCGACATCTCAACGAACCTTATCTACAACATGTACTGCGTCTACTTCAACAAGACTCAGCTGAAAAACTACAATCTCGACGAGCCGTATGACCTCGTGCTCGAAGGAAAATGGACGCTTGACAAGCTCATCGAGATGTCAAAGGGTAAGTATCAGGATCTCAACGGCGACAGTCAGGTCGATTGGCACGACGCGTTCGGATGTGAGATCTACAAGGTCTATATCGACATGTTCTATCAGGGCTCGGGACTCCGTACGACTGACGACGATGAAAACGGACTTCCTG
>CAKSOR010000614.1 GCA_934477985.1 uncultured Eubacteriales bacterium | reverse complement strand
CGTGCCCGCGGGTCGTGGGCACAAAAGGCTGCCGCGTTTGCGGCAGCCTTTTGCTCGGATAGCTGTGTGATATTCGTTGAAATCGCGCTGGATAACCGGTGTTTATTTCTTGAGCGCGACAGCCGCCTTAGCCTTCGCGGCGATGTTCGCTGCGGTGAGCCCGTAGTATTCCATCAGCGGCGGAACTTTTCCGGAACGACCGAACTTGTCCTCAACACCGACACGGAGAACCGGAACGGGATTCGACGCCGAAACGCACTCGCAGACCGCGCTTCCGAGTCCTCCGATATAGTTGTGCTCCTCAGCCGTCACGATAGCGCCAGTCTCGAGAGCGCACTTGTTGATGAGCTCCTCGTCGAGCGGCTTGATCGTGTGGATGTTGACAACGCGGGCGATTATTCCCTCTCCCGCGAGCAGCTCACGCGCCGCGAGCGCCTGTTCGACCATCAGACCGGTCGCGACGATCGTCACGTCCTCGCCCTCAGCCATTACAATGCCTTTGCCGATCTCAAACGTGTAGGAGTCCTTGTCGTTGATGACCGGAACGGCGTAGCGTCCGAACCGCATGTAGCACGGTCCTTCGTACTTTATCGCCGCCTCGACCATCGCGCGCGCCTCAACCGCGTCCGCGGGCTGCATGACGACCATGCCGGGAATCGCTCTCATAGTCGCGAAATCTTCGAGACACTGGTGCGTAGCGCCGTCCTCACCGACCGAGATTCCGGCGTGGGTAGCACCGATCTTGACGTTGAGATGCGGATATCCGATCGCGTTTCTGACCTGCTCAAACGCGCGTCCTGCCGCGAACATCGCGAACGACGACGCGAACGGGATCAGCCCCGACGCAGCCATTCCCGCCGCGACAACCATCATGTTGCCCTCGGCGATTCCGCAGTCGAAGAATCTGTCAGGGAATTTCTTCTTGAAAGTGCCGGTCTTGGTAGCCGCCGCGAGGTCAGCGTCCAGAACGACCAGCTTGTCATACTTATCGCCGAACTCAGCGAGAGCCGCGCCGTATGCTTCACGTGTTGCTATCTTATCTGCCATTTTCAAACCTTACCCTTTCACTGAAGCCCGGCGATCGTCTTGTCAAGCTCTTCGATCGCGATTTCGTACTGTTCCTTCTTCGGAGCCGCGCCGTGCCAGTTGACCTCATTCTCCATGTAGGAGACGCCCTTGCCCTTGACGCTCTTCGCGATAATAGCGGTCGGCTTGCCTTTAGTGGTCTTCGCGAGCTCAACAGCCGCCTCAATCGCGTCGAGATCGTGCGCGTCGATCATAATGACGTTCCAGCCGAACGCGCGGAACTTCTCGTCAAGCGGGGTCGGATTCATGACCTCCGCGACCGGACCATCGATCTGGAGTCCGTTCCAGTCGACAAATATCGCCAGATTGTCGAGCTTGTAGTGAGCCGCGAACATAGCAGCCTCCCAGACCTGTCCCTCCTCTGATTCGCCGTCGCCGACGATCGACCAGACGCGGTAGTCCTTGTGCTGATACTTAGCCGCGAGCGCCATTCCGCAGGCAGCCGAGATTCCCAGACCGAGCGAGCCGGTGCTCATGTCGATACCGGGGATGTGCTTCATGTCGGGGTGTCCCTGGAGCACGCTGTCGATCTGGCGGAGGGTCGTGAGCTCATCGACCGGGAAAAATCCGCGCAGAGCGAGCGCCGCGTAGAGACCGGGAGCGGCGTGTCCCTTCGAGAGGACGAAGCGGTCGCGCTCAGCCTTCTTCGGGTCTTTCGGGTCGATGTTCATTTCTTCGAAATAGAGATACGAGAGTATCTCGGCGATCGAGAGCGAGCCGCCCGGATGACCGCTTGCCGCGCTGTAAACGGCGGTCACAGCGCCGCGGCGGATCTCATACGCGATGCGAAGAAGCTCTCTTTTACGGGTTTCTGTCATTTTAGTTCCTCCATGATAGTGGAT
>CAKSOR010000613.1 GCA_934477985.1 uncultured Eubacteriales bacterium | reverse complement strand
TGGAACAAGTTCGGATGCTCCGGCGGACGCTCTGCACACGACTCCAGCGGCTGTCATCCAGTTGCGTTTCGTCAAAATGACGGCTGACACGCCCGCCGCGTAGAGCGATCTCAGCGCGTAACCGAAATTATATGGGTCTTCTATACCCTCGAGCATCACAAAAAAACGATTTTCTTCCGGAACGCAGGAGTTTATAGCCGTAGCGGACAGTTCCGGAATCGTTCTTGACATCGTTTTCATCAGAAGCCCGCCGTGCGAATTGCCGAGTGCCATTTCGTCAATTTGCACAGACGGCAAGCCAACCACTTCAAAGCCATATTTGTAGGACATTGCCTTTATGTAAGAGAGCTCGCCCGCGCGAGCTTTCTTTTTGTTTTCGTCAAAATAGACAGATACGATTTTTCGGTCGTAGCCCGGCTGACCCGCTTCAAGCGATTTCAAAACCGCGCGGATCGATGTCATGCCTTCAAAAATGTTCGATTGGACCTGCTTGTCGGCTTCTTTCATCGCAATGCCTTTCTGATTTCGTCAATTTGACCACAACTGTACGCGCCCTCCGAGCATTTACCCCAGAGGCAGGATGGTCCGGCTTTCGCGAAAAGCAGTGGGCAAGCTTCACGGCAGAGTTTCAGCATCTCGCAGGCAAGTTCGCGGATCTCCCATTGCGCGCGGTTGCAGCAGCGAAGACGGAAAAAGTTATGCAGCGAGCGAACGTTCATTGTCATAATTATTCTCGTGTCGCAAGCGTTTGGCAGGACAAAACGCGCATCCTCGTTTGCCTTCTTTTCAGCAGCTTTGCGCGCCGAAACTTCGTCCATTCCGGCTTCGAGATTCTTCGCAAAATGCCTGGAAATCAGCTTATTACGGAGCGATTCGTAGTGCTCGGCGTCCTCTTCCATCGCCTTCAGAAACTCCACTTTAGCCTCTGGAATCGCTTCGATCTCAGGAGGAATTACAAACGTAAAATTGGACTTTTCGACATAACGCTGGCTCTGAACCGAGAACGACGCGATGCGGTGACGCGTGATCTGGGCGAGCAACGCGCGCGACACGCCCTCGATTCCGAATGTGAAATTCGCGTGCTCAACCGGCGATTCGTGCCCCAGATCCGATAACATCTGAAGGAATTTTTCGACTTTTTCGGGCGTCAGATTCTCCGAAAGTGTGTCAATATCGGACTTTGCGTAGCAAAGTTTTGCCGCCTCGGCGACCAATTTCTCGGCGTCAGGCGTGTATGCCAGCAGTTTTACATTCATTTTTTGTATCCCTTCTCATTTTTCTCAATATTCTTTGTGCAATTTGACGGCACGAGCGTTTTTGCTGACACTCGTGCCGTTTGTTGGCTATTTGTTCTTTTTGAATTTATAAATGACCGTCCCGAATAAAAATTTCGGCAATTTCAACATACGTCCGATCCGCTTCGGCTCTTTGCAAAGACGGTAGAACCACTCTAAACCCAGTTTTATGAAGATTTCAGGGGCTCTTTTGACGTTTCCGGAGTAGCCGTCGAGACTTCCGCCAAGCGCCAGGCAGAGTTTTACTGTTTTCAGCCTGTCGCGGTTCGCCGCGATCCATTTTTCCTGCGCCGGGACTCCGAAACAAACGTAGAGCACGTCGGGCGCGGCTTCATTAATCGCGTCAATCACCGCGTCGTTTTCGGGGCAATCCGATTTGTCAAAATAGCCATCGTGACAGCCGGTGAAGACAGCTTTGGGGTACTTTTCGAGCAGTTTGTCGCGCGCCGCTTCGGCGATTCCGGGCTTTCCACCAAGAAAATATATTTTATAGCCTTTTTCATTGGACAATTTCACCACTTCAAGCCCCAAATCGTAACCCGCTGTTTTGCATTTCAGAGGAGTTCCGAGAATCGTCGAGGCGTAAACCACTCCGATTCCGTCCGGAGTGATCAGGTCCGCCGAGTTGATCAGTGGTAGAT
>CAKSOR010000612.1 GCA_934477985.1 uncultured Eubacteriales bacterium | reverse complement strand
GTCAACAAGGTTGACTCTCACCATCGTCACAGGCATCTCACCCTTTGAGATGTACTGGCTCGAGAATCCGCCGCCTCTGAAGTAGCCCTTGTTCGCCGGCGCCCACTTCGTGGCCTCAAGCATTGCCTCCATATCCGCGTCGGTGACGTTCCACCATTCCTTCATGACGGACTCGCCGTTCTCGTCCTTCGAAGCACCGTTGCCGTCGAGCGCCGAAGCACCGGAGTTTATAAGGTGCATGAAGCCGTTCGCCGCTTTGCCGGTCAGCTCGTAGCCTGCGACTCTCTTCACCGCGTCGGGCGACCAGTATGTACGGACATCCGAGAAGATCGCCGGACGGTTTGTGACAAGATTCAGAAGCAGCATCGCAAGTCCGTTGAGACCGTCGTTCTCGGTAGCAAGGATAAAGGGCGGGCGCTTGCCGTTCCAATCAAAGGTCGTGTTGAGAATAGCCTCGGTGAAGTCAGCGTTCGGCTTGTAGTCGGTCCACTGGCGCTGTCCCTGGAAGCCGCCGAAGATCGCGTTTCTGCCGTTCGACTCCTCGATATATCCCATTTCAGCGAGAACAGGGTTGCCGAGCATGATGTCGCGGACGATGATTGTCATCTTCGCGATGAACTCCCACTCCTTCTCGTCCTGCTCCGCGTTGTTCTGAAGCTCTGGAATGTTGACCTCGAGTCCCTTCTTGCAGTTCTTCTTTATCCAGGCGAGCTCTTTCTCGTACTCGGCGTGATCGTAGATGCCGAGGTCGATTCGTCTGAGAATCTCGACCATGTCGACCCACTCGGCGCGGATTCCGAGATACTTCTGCATGAAGTCCGGATCCTCAAACGAGCCGGCGATACCCATCGCGACCGCTCCGAGTCCGCAGTACGCCTTGCCGCGCATCATTCCGACCGCGATGGCGCAGCGCGCGAAACGGAGAATCTTCTCCTCGACGTCAGCCGGGATCGTCGTGTCGTCCATATCCTGAACGTCGTGTCCGTAGATCGCGAACGCCGGAAGTCCTCTCTGAGCGTGCGCCGCCATGACAGCCGCCAGATAGACCGCGCCGGGACGCTCGGTTCCGTTGAAGCCCCAGACCGCCTTGGTGGTCAGCGGGTCGAGATCCATCGTCTCGCTTCCGTAGCACCAGCAGGGAGTGACCGACAGAGTCGCACAGACATTCAGCTTCGAGAACTTTTCAGCGCACGCGGCAGCCTCAGCTCCGCCGCCGATCGTCGTGTCTGCGATAACGCACTCAACGTGAGTTCCGTCCGGATAGAAGAGCTTCGACTCGATGAGTTCCTTCGCAGCCTTCGCCATGTTCATGGTCTGATCTTCGAGGCTCTCACGGATGCCTCTGCGGCGTCCGTCGATGATGGGGCGTATGCCGATGATTGGTTTGTTCATAGTTTTATCTCCTTTGCAAAAAGCATATCCGCGTCGCGGACACGCTTAGATTTTACGTGTGAGCTGCCGGCGGAAGTCGTATTCCGCGTCTTTTGAGAAGCCGCATTTTATAGCGACTCTTTCGGATTCCGGCGTCACCGCGAGCCCGTAGTTCGGGAAAAGTCCATTCTTCACGCAGTCGTGCGCATAGTGTGACACGAGCATCGGCGCATAGCCGTGTCCGCGTTCATCCGGCGGCACGAATACCCATCCGACGTCGTAAATGTTTCCATACCCGCACTCGGCGCGCAGGTATCCGGTCAGTCTGCCGTCCTTTATCAGCAGGTAGCGCCGTATGTCCTTGAAGCAGGAAGCGTAGGGCGCGCGCTCCGCGCTGATCTCAGCGCCGAACTTTTTGCGCAGCTCGTCATTGAGAAGGCTTATCTCAATTCCGTCCGCCTTCGGGACGCTGACAAGCTCGGACACCGAGCCGATCGAATAGGTCGGGCACGGGAGTTCATTCCCTTCCGAGACCTCGAAGCGGTCTGTCACGCAGTGCAGACTC
>CAKSOR010000611.1 GCA_934477985.1 uncultured Eubacteriales bacterium | reverse complement strand
TCGTCCATCAGCACAATCCGCGGCTTGGACATCAGCGCGCGTCCCATCGCGAGCATCTGCTGCTCGCCGCCCGAAAGCGTTCCGGCAATCTGATTCCTGCGCTCCTCAAGTCTCGGGAAGTGCTTGTAGATCATCCTGATCGACTCAGCCATCTCCGCCTTGTTGTTGCGGGTAAAAGCGCCCATCAGCAGATTGTCGTAGACCGTCAGCTCCTGGAAAATCCTGCGTCCCTCGGGCACGTGGCTCATGCCCATCGAGACGAGCTTGTGCGCCGGAACCTTCGTGAGATCCTTGCCCTCGAAGATTATCGAGCCGGATTTTGCCGGGACAAGTCCGGTTATCGTGTGAAGCGTGGTCGTCTTGCCCGCGCCGTTAGCGCCGATCAGCGCGACGATCTCGCCCTCGTTGACATGAAAGCTGATGCCCTTGATCGCCTGAATCATGCCGTAATTTACTTTGAGATCACAGATTTTTAACATTTCGCTCATATCAGTCATCTCCTAAATAAGCCTTGACAACCTGCGGATTGTTCAGCGCGACCGAAGTCTCGCCGGCGGCAAGCTCAGTACCGAAGTTCAGGACGGTAACGCGCTCGCAGATTCCCATGACGAGGTTCATATCGTGCTCGATCAGCAGAATTGTCATATCGAACTTCTCGCGGACGAAGCGTATCGTGCGCATCAGCTCTGCGGTCTCGTTCGGGTTCATACCGGCTGCCGGCTCGTCGAGGAGCAACAGTTTCGGGCTGGTCGCGAGAGCACGTGCTATCTCGAGCTTGCGCTGTTTGCCGTAAGGCAGGTTGGACGCGAGAGTTTCGCGATCGTCGTAGAGTCCGAAGACGGCGAGCAGCTCATCCGCACGCTTCGAAAAGAGCTTTTCATCGTCGAAATATTTCCGTGTTCTGAAGAGGCTGTCGGCGAGCGAATAGTGCATCTGGTTGTAAAGTCCGACCATTACGTTGTCGGAGACCGTCATTTTGCCGAAAAGTCTGATGTTCTGGAAGGTTCTCGCGATTCCCTTGCGGTTGATTTCGATCGACGACTTGCCGGTGAGGTCCTCGCCGTCGAGGTAGAACTTTCCGGTCGTCGGCTTGTAGACGCCGGTCAACATGTTGAAGACGGTGGTCTTGCCCGCGCCGTTCGGTCCGATGAGCCCGTAGAGCTCGTTCTTCTCGATCTCGAGCGACAGATTTTCGACCGCTTTGAGTCCGCCGAAGGTTATGCCGAGATTTTCGACTTTAAGCATACTCATTTCGATTCACCTCCGGATTTCTTTGAAAGACTCTTCCTGAGATTGTCGATCGAAGCGCCGAGCCGCTCGGTATACCTCGCGAGCGTCGGGTTCGACTTGAACATCATCATGGCGATAAGCGCGATCGCGTAGATCAGCATGCGGTAATCAGAAGCGCCGCGGAGCAGTTCAGGCAGTGCGACGATAACGACCGACGCGATGACCGATCCTTTGATTGAGCCCATTCCGCCGAGAACGACCATGACAAGCACCTCAATCGAGAGGTTGTAAGTGAAGTCGGACGGGTTAAGCGTACTCTTGTAGAATCCGAACAGCACGCCAGCCATGCCAGCCATGAAGGATGCGACCGTGAAGACGAGCACCTTCATTTTACGGATGTCGATACCGACCGAGGCGACAGCGATCGAGTTATCACGGATAGCCGTGACGGCACGTCCGTAGCGCGAGCGCGTGAAGTTGTAGATAGCGACGATGACGAGCAGCACAACGATGTAGGAAAGCGAGAATCCGACGATGCGGTTCGAGTAGCCCGGAACCCCGATGAGTCCTTTGGTTCCGCCGAGTCCGGGGATTATCTTGACAAACGAGCGGATGAACTCGCCGAACGCCAGCGTGACAATCGCGAGATAGTCGCCGCGGAGCTTGAGTATCGCCTTACTGATGAGAAATCCGACAATAGCCGCCGTGATTCCTCCGATGATCAGTGAGAGAA
>CAKSOR010000610.1 GCA_934477985.1 uncultured Eubacteriales bacterium | reverse complement strand
AGATGATACGCGAGCTTCGAATCATATACAACTATTCGTTTTCCCGCTTTTTTCAGCTTTTCAATCGCCTCCGGAATGTTTACATCATGAACTTCAACTATTGTCTCACCATCAAACGAAAGCGTCAGACCGTCCGAGAGACAGAGCGCGCAGTTCTTTCCGGTTGTTCCAGCGAGAAATCCGTCAAATTCTTCTCCGCTCAGTTTTTCGGATTTGCATTCGATGTGCTTTTTCTCGGCGTTATCAAGCCCAAACCGCTTGATCAGCCCACCGAATTCGAGCTGCCGGAAGAGTTCGAGAAGCTCACCGCGCTCAAGTTCGCCGCGAAGACACTCGTCAAGCGTGAATCCGAGCGGCGCTTTTTTGTCGATCCGCGCGAGTTTTTGCGAGAGAAAAGCGCTTTCACGCCCTTCCGCGAGCTTTTTTCGTATGCCGCCGGAAACGAGTTTGATCTCGTCGGAATCGTCGTCAAGGTTTGAGTAGATGCTTTCGAGCGTGCCGAACTGCGCGACAAGCTTGACCGCGGTCTTCTCGCCGATTCCCGTGACGCCCGGGATGTTGTCCGAGGAATCGCCCATCAACGCCTTGACGTCTACGAACTGTTCGGGCGTGACTCCATATTCGGAAATGAACCGTTCGCGGTCAAAACTGATCGTGTCGGCGTTTGTCGCCAATAGAATAGTTACGTTTTTGCTGATCAGCTGAAGCGA
Source organism: uncultured Eubacteriales bacterium (assembly GCA_934477985.1). Lineage (GTDB taxonomy): Bacteria > Bacillota > Clostridia > Oscillospirales > CAG-272 > Flemingiibacterium. The sequence continues at coordinate 1,258 of CAKSOR010000610.1, read as the reverse complement.
GTCGCGGTCTCCCGTCAGGATGTACGCTTCCCACTCTCCGTCGCTGTCGTCAGCCATTCCGGCAAGCGTTCCGAGGACGTCGTCAGCCTCCCAGCCCGCGAGCTCCACAACCCTTGAACCCAGCATCGCGGCTATCTTTTTGGCGTATGGAAGCTGCATGGCGAGTTCCTCCGGCATGGGTTTCCGTCCGGCTTTGTAGGCATCGTACTCCTTGTGGCGGAAGGTCGGCGCTTTGACGTCAAACGCCGTGACAATTGCGTCTGGCATAACGTTTGTGATGTTCTTCCATAGAATAGTTACCATTCCGTATATCGCGTTGGTGTAGAGACCGGTTGACGTTGTGAGTGGTTTTATGCCGTAATATGCCCGGTTCAGTATGCTGTTGCCGTCGATCGCTAATAGTTTTTTCATTGAACTTCTCCTGATCTTTATTTTTCACTGCCTATATTATATCTCATTTTTCGCTTCACGTCAACATGATTTGGGAAAATTTCGCCACAGTCGAAATATATTAACCCATAGTTAATGAATCGTTCACTCGTAAAATGCGTATATTTAATATTTGTATGATATAATATCTAGTATGAAATTTTCAGAAAGGCGGTGCGGCATGCAGTCTCCAGAACAGATCAAAAATACCTCCCCAGCCGCAAAGCGGCATTCTGACCGCCCGACGACAAATGAGTACTTCGCCTCAGTCGCGAAACGCTTCAGACTCGCGAAATATGTGACTTTTCTGCTGCTGATTGTCTTCGTCCTATCGACGATCGCCTTCAATCGCAGCGAAATCACTGTAGAAAACCTCCAATACCTGATGAAATTCATCAGTTTCACCAACACAGAGACGACGATCTCGGCTCAAAAGATAAATTATTCGTCCGGAGACAATTTGAAGCTCGAACTGTTTCTCGGCGATCTCTGCTACCTGTCGCCCAAAGGCTACTACCTGTATGACTCGCGCGGCAACACGATCATGACAGAATCGTTGAAATACAATTCCCCGACGCTGCGTGTGAGCGACAAATTTTCGCTCTGCTACGATCTCGGCGGAACTTCATTCGCTGTTTTCAACACCTTCTCGCAGCTGACATCGGGTTCAACGACCTACGCGATCACCGACGCCGACGTTTCGGACGCCGGAAATTTCGCGATCGCGTCGTCGACGCGCGAGTACCGGACGGCGGTTGAGCTTTATAATTCGGATTTCAAACTTATCAGCCGCATCCTGCGCGAGAACTGGCTTGGCGATGTCAAGCTC